>NZ_JBBYHU010000004.1:0-173777 GCF_038289905.1 Flavobacterium flavipallidum
TGTTTTTTAGCCGAAACTATATCTTGAAAAATCTCAAAAAGCAAAAATGACCGATAATGGATATCTAAAATCGGTCATTTTCTTTAATTTTTATTCAAAAGATAGATTACTTCTGAATGTGCCTAAGATAGATTCATAAAAAAAAAATCCACAATCGAAATTTCAATTGTGGATTTTTTTATGGATTTTAAAAATATTTAGTATCGATAGACAAATGCATTAATGTTCATTCCTGCTCCAACCGAAGCAAAAATAAGAATGTCGCCTTTGTTGATTTCATGTCCGTCTATTTTTTTATTTAAAATTAAATCGAACAAAGTAGGTACTGTTGCAACACTGCTATTCCCTAAATCATGAATACTCATAGGCATGATATCAGCCGGAGCTTCTTTGTCATATAATTTATAAAAACGATCTACGATAGCTTCGTCCATTTTTTCATTTGCCTGATGAATTAGGATTTTTTTAACCTGATCTATTGCAATACCACTTTTGTCTAAGCAACTTTTCATGGCAGCAGGAACATTGCTAAGAGCAAATTCGTAGATTTTTCGACCGTACATTTTGATGTAGTTAATGTTTTGGTCTAAGCCCGGATGGTATGATTTTCCGTTAAATAAAAATCCAACCTCTTCTTCAGTGTAAGAAGCACTTTCGTGTGAAAGCATTCCGGTTTCATTGTCAGAAGCTTCAATAATGGTAGCTCCGGCGCCATCAGAATAAATCATAGAATCTCGGTCATGATCATCAACTACTCTTGAAAGAGTTTCAGCTCCAATAACCAGACATTTTTTTGCCATTCCTGATTTGATAAAGGCATTAGCTTGTAGCACGCCTTCAACCCATCCCGGACAACCAAAGATAAGATCGTAAGCCACACATTTAGGATTTTTAATGCCTAATTTATGTTTCACGCGGCTAGCTAAACTTGGAATCATATCCGATTGATTGCTTCCAAATTTTACATCTCCAAAGTTGTGTGCAAAAATGATATAATCTAAGGTTTCAGGATCGATTCCTGAATTTTCGATAGCCTTTTGCGAAGCTAAATAAGCAAGGTCTGAAGTGGTGTGATGTGTTTCTGAATAACGTCTTTCTTCAATTCCGGTTATTGCTTTGAATTTTTTAATGATAACTTCATTTGATTGTTTGATGGGAGTACCATCATCGTTAAGAAATTGATGAAGTTCAAAGTATTTGTCGGAAATTATTCTTTCAGGTATGTAACTTCCTGTTCCTGTTATTTTTATGTTCATTAGTTGTATTCCGTTAAAAAAAGAAAATTGTAGCTTACTATTTCAAAAATAGTTGAAAAAAGTAAATGCTGTGTAATTGGCAAAAATACTGATATTTTTTTAAGAATATATAAAACTTTCTGCATTTAATATTTATTTATAAGAACTAATTTGATAATTAAAT
Organism: Flavobacterium flavipallidum; assembly: GCF_038289905.1. Taxonomy (NCBI): domain Bacteria; kingdom Pseudomonadati; phylum Bacteroidota; class Flavobacteriia; order Flavobacteriales; family Flavobacteriaceae; genus Flavobacterium; species Flavobacterium flavipallidum. The sequence goes on from NZ_JBBYHU010000004.1 coordinate 1,420, forward strand.
ATTTACCCTTTTTTTGTGTCATCAAAAGAAAAGCCACGTGTAAAAACGTGGCTTTTCCTAAAATAGTATATTTAGAAGATTAACTCTCCATGTATGCTTCAATTGGCGCACAAGAACAAACTAAATTTCTGTCTCCGTAAGCGTCATCTACACGACGAACAGATGGCCAGAATTTATTATCAGCGATGTAATCTAGCGGATAAGCTGCTGTTTCTCTTGTGTATGGGAAATTCCAAATGTCTGCAGTTAACATAGCTAAAGTGTGAGGCGCATTTTTTAATACGTTGTTTTTATCATCGGCAGTAGCTGCTTCAATCTCTTTTCTTATCGCAATCATAGCGTCACAAAAACGGTCTAATTCCGCTAAATCTTCGGATTCCGTTGGTTCAATCATTAAAGTTCCTGCAACCGGGAAAGAAACTGTTGGAGCGTGGAAGCCGTAATCCATTAAACGTTTAGCAATATCACCCACTTCAATTCCGTTTTCTTTAAATGCACGACAATCTAAGATCATTTCGTGAGCTGCTCTTCCGCATTCTCCTGTGTAAAGAATGGGGTAGTGTCCTTCAAAACGTGCTTTCATGTAGTTAGCATTAAGGATAGCGTGTTCGGTAGCGCTTCTTAATCCTTCAGCTCCCATCATTGTGATGTAACCGTAAGAAATTAAACAAACTAAAGCTGAACCGTAAGGAGCAGAAGAAATAGCTGTAATCGCTTGCTCTCCGCCAACATTTAAAATTGGGTTGGTTGGTAAAAACGGAACTAATTTTTCGTTTACACAAATTGGTCCTACACCAGGTCCACCACCACCGTGAGGGATAGCGAATGTTTTGTGTAAGTTCAAGTGGCAAACATCAGCACCAATGGTAGCAGGGTTTGTTAAACCTACTTGTGCATTCATGTTAGCTCCATCCATATAAACTAATCCTCCGTTTTCGTGGATTAATTGTGTGATTTCAATGATAGTTGATTCGTAAACTCCGTGAGTTGAAGGGTAGGTTACCATTAAACAAGATAAATCATCTTTGTGTTCAATAGCTCTAGCTCTTAAATCTTCAACGTCAATGTTTCCTTCCGGAGTGGTTTTAGTAACGATAATTTTCATACCAGCCATCGCAGCAGAAGCAGGGTTTGTTCCGTGAGCCGATGAAGGAATCAAACATACATTGCGGTAACCTTCGCCACGAGACATGTGGTAAGCACGGATGGCCATTAAACCGGCGTATTCTCCCTGAGCTCCAGAGTTTGGTTGTAGCGTTGTGCCAGCAAATCCAGTGATTACGTTCAATTGTTGCTCTAATTTTTTAAGCATCGTGATGTAACCTTCTGCTTGTTCGATTGGAGCGAATGGGTGAATGCTGTTCCAGTTTGGCATTGATAATGGCAACATTTCAGAAGCAGCATTTAATTTCATAGTACAAGAACCTAAAGAAATCATAGAGTGATTCAATGATAAATCTTTGCGCTCTAATTTTTTGATATAACGCATCAACTGACTTTCTGAATGATGGTTGTTGAAAACCTCATGCGTTAAGAAAGAAGATGTTCTTTCTATAGAAGTTGGCAATTGACTTGCAGTTGCTAATTCAGTAACTATAAAAGTTTCTTTTCCTGTAGCTTCAGCAAAAATGGCGATGATTTGGTTGATGTCGTTGATAGAAGTTGTTTCGTTGAATGAAATCGAAATCGTTTCTGCATCAACATAGAAGAAGTTTACTTCGTTTCTTTCAGCAACAGCTTTTACTTTTTGAGCATCCGCTTTTACTAAAATGGTATCAAAGAAAGCGGTGTTCGTTTGGTAAACTCCTAATTTGTTTAAGGTATCAGCCGCAGTAACAGCCGCAGCGTGTACTTTGTTTGCGATATATTGTAATCCTTTTGGTCCGTGGTAAACCGCATACATTCCAGCCATAACCGCTAGTAAAACCTGAGCAGTACAGATATTTGAAGTTGCTTTTTCACGTTTGATATGTTGCTCACGAGTTCCTAAAGCCATACGTAAAGCGCGATTTCCATTAGCATCGATAGAAACACCAATGATACGACCCGGCATAGAGCGTTTGTATTCTTCTTTAGTTGCGAAGAAAGCTGCGTGAGGTCCTCCGTATCCCATTGGAATACCAAAACGTTGTGTTGTACCAACAACAACAGCAGCTCCCATTTCACCTGGAGAAGTTAGGGTTGCTAATGATAAAATATCAGCAGCAACAGCAACTTTAATTTCGTTTTCTTTTGCTTTAGCGATAAAAGCGGAGTAATCGTTTACTTGACCGTATTTTCCAGGGTATTGTAAAATAGCTCCGAAAAATTCATTTGAGAAATCAAAAGTTTCGTGGTTACCCACTACTAATTCAATCCCGATTGGTGTAGAACGTGTTTGTAAAACCGATAAAGTTTGAGGCAGGATTTCTTCAGAAACGAAGAATTTACAAACATTGTTTTTCTTTTGGTCACGTGTACGAACGTCAAATAATAACGACATGGCTTCGGCAGCTGCTGTACCTTCGTCAAGTAAAGATGCGTTTGCGATTTCCATTCCTGAAAGTTCTGTAACTACCGTTTGGAAGTTTAAGATAGCTTCTAAACGTCCTTGAGCGATTTCTGCCTGATAAGGTGTGTAAGCTGTGTACCATCCTGGATTTTCAAAAATATTTCTTTGAATTGGAGCTGGGACAATAGTTGGGTGGTACCCTAAACCAATATATGATTTGAAAACTTTGTTTTTTTTGCCTAATTCCTGAATGTGGTTAGCATATTCATATTCGGTCATTGCAGGATCAAGAATTAAATCTTGTTTTAAACGAATTCCGTCGGGAAAAGTTTCATAAAGTAATTGGTCCATATTAGTAACACCAATTGTTTTGAACATATGTTTTAGGTCAGTTTTTCTTGGCCCGATGTGTCTTAAAGCAAAAGCATCTGTTTTCATGAAAGTTTTGTAAATTTTTGAGGTGCAAAAATAAGTATATTTCTCTTTCTATTCATTGTTTTACGATTGATTTTATTTGTTTTATGAATAATTTATAATTTTGATAGTGAAATAATTACTTTTGTTAGATGATTCGTATTCAAAGACTTTTTGATTTTTACCTTAAATCCAGCATTCACGTAGCTTTATCGGTTTATGCTTTGGTACGAATGACTCAATTTATGTTTGGGATTCCTTATGATAAAGCCATGGCTTTTTTTGCTTTTTTTGGAACTATTGTAGGATATAATTTCGTAAAATATGATGCTTTGGCCAGAGCCAAAAAAAGAATGATGCGAAACGAGTTAAAATTGATCGCCGCATTAAGTTTTTTGTCGTCTCTGGCGGTGGCTTTTTGCTTTTTTCAATTGGAACGAATTACCCAGATGGTCGCTGTTATTGTTTTGATACTCACTTTGCTTTATACGCTTCCTTTTTTTCCAAATCGGAAAAATGCCCGAAACTGGGCGGGTGTCAAAATTTACATTGTTTCGCTGTGTTGGGTAGGAGTGACTTTGATGTTGCCATTGGTTAATGCACATCAGGATTTAGGTCATGATTTTTTTATCAAATGTGTACAGCGTTTTATATTGGTTTTCGATTTGATTTTGGTTTTCGAAATTATCGATTTGAATAACGATGATCCGCATCTTAAAACTGTTCCACAGCAAATTGGCGTAAAGCGCACCAAATTATTAGGATTACTGTTGCTTGTGCCATTTTATTTTCTGGAGTTATTAAAAACTAATTTTATCCAAAAACAGTTGGTAGTCAATTTGATTTTAGTCCTCGTGCTTTCTATCTTTTTGGTTTTTTCCAATGAAAACAGGTCTAAATATTATTCTTCTTTTTGGGTAGAAAGTATTCCAATTGTTTGGTGGTTGATGGTTGTTTTCCTGTAAAAATAAAAAAAACCGAAGCATTCTAGCTTCGGCAATTTGTTAATTCCATTTTTAAGCTTCGATAACTTCCCTGGCTTTTCTTTTTCCTCTAAAGAAAAAATATAAGTTCAGAAAAAGCATAATTCCCAGATAAATGGCAAAGCCTCCAATTTTATAACTCAGTTTTTCTATGAGTTCCTGATAAGTGTTATTGTATAAATACATTTGAAGAATCATTAGGGCAAAGCCTAAATTCAATAAGTAAAAACCTGTTTCAAAAAGTTTATTAGTTGCTGTAGCAATTTCTTCACGGCCTTTAAAAATATCCATCATATACACTTTACTGTTTTTAAAAAGCGTTTTAGATACATAATAGGTTAGAAATAAAGCGACTGGCAAATAAATGGCATATCCGATAAGAATTTTAGTTGTTTCCATAGTTACAATATTTAGATTAATTTTTTGATATATTTCGTTAGTATGATGATATTGATGTAATGCATAGCTGCAATGATACATATTATTAGTGCCGTTTTACTGGCAAGAATTTCAATTAATTGTGTCCAAGTGTGAATTGTATTCCACGAAATTAACGTCATAGCACAGTAACCAAGATTTAGTAAATAGTAACCAATTAATAAGATTTGATTGATTTTTTGACATAAATCCTTATGATCCGGAATCAGTTCATTTACATACACAGTACCATTGTCAAAACATATTTTGCCCACTTTTAAAATAATGAAAGCAGTTATGAGCAAGTAAATACTATATGCAATAATGTTGAGGTTCATTTTTTTGCTTTTGTATAAATAATTATTGATAGATATATGCAAAGAATTGGAGGAATTGAGAATAAGATATATGTTAATTTATCTGTGTAAAATATGTTTTCATTATAATACCATAGGCTGAAAAATGTTATTACAGATAAAAAATATATTTTAATGTTGATGTCTTTTTTGAATTTATACCAATAAACAAAGCCAATAATAATCTGCAAGAAACCAGTCAACATTGTAGAATATGCAGATAAATAAAAGCCGATTTCATTGATAAAATCGTAGGTCAAAAGTAGTAGGGGTATTGCTATGGCGATGAGATTAATTTGTTTTATAGTTTTCATAATTATTAAATATTTTAAACTTTCAGAAAAAAATGAAAGTTTTGATTAAAAAAGAGTTTATTTCATAAACTTGATTAATAGTTGTGTCAACCAATTATCCTTGTATTCAGTGATTTTGTCCAAAACATTGTCTGCTTTTAAAACAAAATCATACAATTTTGTAGTTTGATCCACAAAATGTTTTTCTTCCTCTGTAGAGTTTGCTTCAATAGAAGAAACTTCTTTAAGTACTTTCAAAGCAGGTTTGATTTCTCTTTTGCTTCGCTCTCTTGAGATTTTTACAGCCAACTCGTCCAAGTCTTTTTCGGCGGTAAAAAACTCTCTTCTCTCACCGGCTTTGTATTCTTTGTAAACAATACCCCAATCCATCAAAGCTCTCAAATTCATACTGGCATTACCACGGGAAATTTGCAATTCCTCCATAATATCTTCCATTGAAACCGCTTCATTCGAAACCATCAATAACGCATGAATTTGCGCCATGGTTTTATTGATGCCCCATTGTGAGCCTAAGGCTCCCCAGGTTTGTACGAATTTATTTTTTGCTTCTTTGAATTCCATGATGTAAAAGTAAATAAAAGTTTTTAAACTTTCAAAAAAAAATGAAAGTTTATTTTTGAGAAGTGTAAAACTATTAAATTGGTGAATACATTCACCGAAATAACTATTAAATTGGTGAATATATTCACCGAATTTAGTATAAAATTGGTGAATAGAAAATATTTTGTATACCTTTGTTTAAAATTATAGTTATGATTAACAGAGAGTTGTTGTTAAATATTAAAGAAAAACTAAACAAAGGAAAGGCAATTTTGCTAATTGGTCCTCGACAAGTAGGTAAAACGACCTTGATAAATACCTTATTGAAGGATGTTTCTTTTCTTTTTTTGGATGGTGATGATGCAGTTGTGGCTGATATTTTGGCAAATGCAAATACGGAGGCTTTAAAAAATATCATTGGTAATTTTAAGTATGTTTTTATTGATGAGGCGCAACGTATTCCCAATATTGGTTTGAAATTAAAAATTATCGTTGATCAGATAAAAGATGTTCAGGTAATCGTGAGTGGTTCTTCGGCATTTGATATTAATCATCTTACTCAGGAACCATTAACGGGACGCAAATTTGAATACCATTTATACCCTGTTTCCTGGAATGAATTTGAAAATAATGTTGGGTATATCAAAGCCCATCAACAATTGGAGTTACGATTGCTGTACGGCATGTATCCCGATGTGATTAATAATTTTGGGAATGAGTACGAAATCTTGAAAAATTTGGTTTCTAGTTATTTGTATAAAGATGTTTTAAGTTTGGCGGGAATCAGAAAGTCAGATGTTTTGGAGAAGATCTTGCAGGCTTTGGCTTTTCAGGTGGGGAATGAGGTGAGTTATAATGAAATTGCCCAAATCGTTGGAGTGGATAAAAATACCGTTAATAATTATATCGATTTGTTGGAGAAAGTTTTTGTGGTTTTTAGATTAAATAGCTATAGCAAAAACTTGCGAAATGAGATAAAAGCTAATCGGAAAATTTATTTTTATGATAATGGGGTGCGAAATATGTTGATTGGGAATTTTAATAGTTTTGAATTGAGGCAGGACAAAGGAGCGCTCTGGGAGAATTTTTTGGTTTCAGAGCGTATGAAACAATTGGCATATTCTAATAGTTTGGCGAGACCTTATTTTTGGCGTACTACCGCACAACAAGAAATAGATTATATTGAAATTACCGCCGATGATGTAAGTGCTTTTGAATTCAAATGGTCGCCTACTAAAAAAAGTAAATTGCCTAAACCTTTTGAAGAAGCCTACAATCCGTCTTTTTTGGTGGTAAATAAGAATAATTTTAGAGAGTTTTTAAAGGTTTAAAAATGTAAAAACCGCCTCGTTTAACAACGAGACGGTTTCTATCTGTATTCTGAAATCTTTTTAAATCAATCCCGCTCTTCTTAATAAAGCATCTGGTTTTGGTTCCAGACCTCTAAAACGTTTGTATAGCGTCATTGGGTGTTTCGTGCATAATCTTCATGCGAAAGGAATCGCGTTAAATTTCAGTCAATTCAAATTTTCCAAAATCTGCAGCTGCAGCTTCTTTAAAATTTTCATCTTTCATGTCATTACTCCATAAGATTGCATTTTTGCTCACTTGGCCATATTGGTGAAAAGTTAGAGAATATTGTTTTGTTGTTAAATTGTAATTTTGGAGAGATACGACATAAATCCTATTAAGTTTCATATTATTCATGACAAAATTTGGATTTATTGCCATATTAACTTCATTTCCTTTGCTCTGTACACTAGGATACATTATGATATCACTACCAAAGTTACCTTTGACATAAAGTCGTCTATGAGCTAATGCTGCAGATAATGAATAGTTATTGTCTGAAATAAATTGTTGGTCTAAGAACTTTAAATATTCAATTGTTCCTAATACTTGTTCATCAGTAATTAGTCCCTCAAATGTTTTGTCTATATTTTGTTTTAAGTCTTTATTGAAACCATGATAAAGACTCTCTTTTGTTAAGCCATTTTTTAAGAACGTTTCGAAATAAAAATTATCTTCATTAGGAATAATACTCCATGAAGAAAGATAAATCTTTTGATTACTAAAGTCAGATGTTCGAAGTACTTCAAGCATTGCAACTAATGGGCTGTTTGATGCATAAAAAACAGGATGTTTTGGGAAATTACATCTACCCATAGTTGTGAATGGGATTGGTGGATTTGAAAATTCAGCAAAAAGTTGGTTGTTTTTTACTTGTTCGACTTCTCTTGCTCTGAAAATTGGAAAGTCAATTTTTTCTTGTGAAATCGAGCGTATTAAATTTGGGAATGGACCAAGTTTTGAGGTAAGAATTTTGTGGATTTTTTCAACAAAATAATCAATATCATCTTCTTCAGTAAATTTTGGCCAATTGTAGTTTTTTAACTCATCAATTCCAGCAACTACTTTGTCAACTGAAAATATACTTTTAGCACTTTCTGTAGTGATATTATTGATTTTTTTCATTAATTTATTTTGCGTTCCGAGCAATTACTACTAACCCGTTTATATACGTATAAATTGAACTAGTTATATTCTTTAATGGAATATTAAGCGTACATTTCTGGTCAAATTTATGCATATTATTTTTCCGATACAATATGAAAATGAAAAACCGTCTCGTTGTAAAACGTGACGGTTTTTATCTGTATTCTGAAGAGCGTTTTCTACGTTCTAAATCAACCCAGCTCTTCTTAATAAAGCATCTGGTTTTGGTTCCTGACCTCTAAAACGTTTGTACAAAGACATCGGGTTTTCTGTACCACCTTTGGACAATACGTTGTCTTTGAATTTATCAGCAATTTCTTTATTGAAAATGCCATTTTCTTTGAAATATTCAAAAGCATCCGCATCGAGAACTTCCGCCCATTTGTAGCTGTAATATCCCGATGAATAACCACCTTGAAAAATATGAGAGAAAGCGGTACTCATGGAGTTTTCTTTAACATCTGGATACAATTGAGTGTTTTTAAACTGCTCTGTTTCGAAAGCTTTTAAATTCGTAATATTTGTTGGATCTTGTCCATGCCAAGCCATGTCTAACAATCCAAAACTTAGTTGTCTCAACGTTGCCAATCCTTCTTGGAAACTTGCACTTTCTTTGATTTTTTCTACATATTCCTGCGGAATCACCTCACCAGTTTGATAATGTGTTGCAAATAAAGCTAAGGCTTCCGGCTCATAGCACCAGTTTTCCATTACCTGAGATGGCAATTCTACAAAGTCCCAAAAGACTGAAGTTCCGGATAAACTTGGGTAAATTGTGTTGGCCAACATACCATGCAATCCGTGTCCAAATTCGTGAAACAAAGTTGTTACTTCGTTAAAAGTCAATAAAGATGGTTTGGTTTCGGTAGGTTTGGTAAAATTACAAACGTTCGAAATATGCGGTCTTTCGTTTACGCCATCTTTTACATATTGCGACTTAAAAGAAGTCATCCAGGCACCATTGCGTTTTCCTTTTCTCGGGAAGAAATCGGCGTAGAAAATAGCAACTAAATTGTTTTTCTCATCAGTAACTTCATACGTCATTACTTCGTCGTGGTATTTGTCAATATCAAATACTTCGGTAAAAGTCAATCCAAATAATTTATTGGCAATGGTAAAAGCACCATTCAATACTTTTTCCAATTGGAAATAAGGCTTTAATTTTTCGTCATCTAAATTAAAAAGCTGTTGTTTTAATTTTTCAGAATAATAAGCGCCATCCCATTTTTCCAATTGCTCGATTCCGTGCATTTCTTTTGCGAAAGCGGTCAATTGCTCAAATTCTTTAACAGCAGCAGGTTTGGCTTTAGTCAATAAATCATTTTCAAAAGCCATTACTTTTTCCGGACTTTGAGCCATTCTTTCTTCCAAAACAAAATGTGCATGAGTAGCATATCCTAATAAATTGGCTCTTTGGTGACGTAGTTTTACGATTCTTAAAACGATTGCTTCGTTGTTATATTCATTGTTTTGAAATCCTTTTGAACCAAAAGCAATTGCCATTTTTTTACGCAATTCTCTGTTGTCGGCATAGGTCATAAACGGAAGATAACTAGGATGATCTAAGGTGAAAATCCAACCTTCTTTTTCTTGGGCTTTCGCCAAAGAACGAGCTGCTTCAATAGTACCTTCCGGTAGTCCGGCTAATTCTTTTTCATCTGTTATATGCATTTGGAATGCATTGGTTTCAGCCAAAACATTTTCGCCAAATTGCAAACTCAATTTTGATAATTCTTTGTCGATTTCGCGCAATTGATTTTTTTCCTCGTCGGCTAAATTAGCTCCGTTGCGGGAAAAACTTTTGTATTTTTTATCTAATAAAGTACTTTGTTCCGGTGTCAGACTTAAACTGTCTTTTTGCTCATAAACGGTTTTGATACGAGCAAATAAATCTGGGTTTAAGGTGATGTCATTACTGAATTCTGAAAGTAATGGCGAAACTTCCTGAGCGATTTTTTGCATTTCGTCATTGGTTTCCGCCGAATTCAGATTGAAAAAAATACTGGAAATTCGATCCAAAGTAGCTCCTGCATAATCCATTGCTTCGATAGTGTTTTCAAATGTAGGCGCTTCAGGATTATTGACGATTGCATCAATTTCAGCTTTTGCCAAAGCAATTCCTTCCTGAAAAGCAGGCAGGTAATCTTCGTTTTTTATTTGCGAAAAAGGTGCTGTATTGTGTTTAGTATCGAAATATTGGGTTAAAATACTCATGTAGGTAGTTTTTAAATTGATAAGTGTTCAGCTTTTAGGGTTCAGACCAAATAGAACTGAATACTAAAAACTGAACACTGAATACATTTTTTTATTTATTTCAAACTTTCAGAAGCTTTGATAACCGCTTCTTTAAGGCTTTCTTTGTAAGCTACAATTTTGTTTAATACTTCTGCATTAGCACTTCCGATGATTTGTGCTGCTAAGATTCCGGCGTTTTTTGCTCCATTCAAAGCTACAGTTGCAACAGGAACACCACCCGGCATTTGTAAAATTGATAAAACCGAATCCCAACCATCGATAGAATTGCTTGATTTTACAGGAACTCCAATTACAGGAAGTGGTGACATAGAAGCGACCATTCCCGGTAAGTGCGCTGCACCACCAGCTCCGGCAATAATGACTGCAATCCCTCTTTTGTGAGCATTATTGCTAAAATCGAAAAGTTTTTCTGGTGTACGGTGCGCAGATACAATATCTACTTCGGTTTCGATTCCAAATTCTTTTAATATGTTGATGGCATCCTGCATCACTGGCATATCAGAGATGCTTCCCATAATTACGGCTACTTTCATTTTTTATTTATTTTGTTTTAGGTTTAAAGTTTAAAGTTTCAGATTAATCGAAGCTCAATTTAAAAACCGTTTATTTAAAATTGTTTAGTTTTTTTGTATATTAAAAATATAATTCCAAAGACTACTAAAATTCCAAAGACTACTAAAAATAAGAATCCAATAAAACTTTTAATTCTTTCACCAAAATATTCATTTTTGTCTGTAAACTTTTCAATGTGAAATTTAATTAGACTTGGAATTTTAGTGGCTTTCGAAGCATTATTTAGAAAATCAAAAAAGTCTAGAAATCCCATTTTTTTTTTCATTTTGATTTAAGTTAATAAACTTAAAAATACTAAGGACTAATTACTAAGAACTAATTACTCTTATTGTGTTTTTCACTTCCTGAGCAATGCGTCTGGCTTCGGCCATGTTTTCATTAGCAATGGTTACGTGTCCCATTTTTCTAAACGGACGCGTTTGTTTTTTACCATAAATATGAGGCGTAACACCGTCCCAAGCTAATATTTTTTCGATATTTTGATACACCACATTTCCTGAAAAACCTTCTGCACCTACTAAATTCACCATAATTCCGGCTACTTTACTATCGGTATTTCCTAAAGGTAAATCCAAAATCGCACGTAAATGGTTTTCAAATTGTGAAGTATAACTCGCTTCGATAGAATAATGTCCGGAGTTGTGCGGACGAGGAGCTACTTCGTTTACGATTACTTCATCATCTACCGTCTGGAACATTTCAACTGCTAAAAGTCCAACGTGGTTGAAGTTTTGAGAAACATTCAATGCAATAGCTCTGGCTTTTTCGGCAACAGCATCATCAATACGCGCAGGACAAATGACATATTCTACCTGATTAGCTTCCGGATGGAATTCCATTTCAACTACAGGATAGGTTTTGATTTCTCCCGAAGGATTGCGACAAACAATCACGGCCAATTCATTTTTGAACGGAATCATTTCTTCTGCAATACATTCTACATTTGGCAGACTGTCTAAATCGGCAATTTGACGAACAATTTTCACACCATTTCCGTCGTACCCAAATTCAGTACATTTCCATACAAATGGCATCACGATTTCGCTCGATGTAACTTTTGATTTTAGACCTTCAAGATTTTCAAATCTTTGGTAAGGAGCTGTCGGGATATTATTCTCAGCGTAAAAATCTTTCTGTCTTCCTTTATTTTGAATTCCTCTCAATGTTTTAGGAGAAGGATATACTTTTAAACCTTCAGCTTCTAATTTTTCTAAGGCTTCCAGGTTGACCAATTCGATTTCGAAAGTTAGGACATCGACTTTTTTTCCAAAATTATAAACCGTGTCAAAATCCATTAAGTCACCTTGAAAGAAATGGTTGCAGGCAATTTTACATGGCGCTTCGTCACTTGGATCTAAAACATAAGTTTGTATATCAAATTTTCTGGTGTCAAAAAGCAGCATTTTTCCTAATTGTCCGCCTCCCAGAATTCCTAATTTAAAATCAGAAGAAAAATAATTCATTGTCTTGAAAATTTATTGGCGCAAAGATACTTTTAAATGGTCGAATTGAAAAATGCTATTTTATTTTCTTTAAAAGTTGCCTGGCTACCGCTTTGTAGGCCGTACTTTGCTTGCTGTAATCCTTGCTTAGAATGATTTTTAATTCAGGATGTATCCAGTCAAATTCCTTTCCCAGCAAGAATAAACTTCGCATCGCATGTGCTTTTGCGGCAACCTTGGTTTCTGTGATCATCCAATCAAAATTTGTTTCGATAAGTTGTTGCAATTGGTTTTGGGTAAGTTGAATGCCGTTTTTTTTGGATTTGTAATGAGATTCGATAAGTAAAAACAAGACTTTAGAGAGCGGTCTTATGGCGCTTTCATTGGAGAGTTTTTGGGTATTTGTACAGATTATTTCTAAAAATTCTTTCAACCAATTCACATTTCTTATAGCAATAATTTCCAAAATCCAACAGGCTTTGTGATGGTCGGGATTGTTGATTTCATAACAGCTATGGATAAATTCAAGGTGTAAATCGGGCCGAGAAAGAATGAAATCGGCAGCGGCATCCCGGCTACTTTTTGAGCCATTTGTCAGATTGATTAGGGTGGAAATGTTCTCCATGAATTTGTATGTCTTGATTTTAAAAATACAAATTAAAAATCAAATGCAAAACACATTCCTGAAATCCATATCTTTGCGAATTATTTTTAAGATGTTAGTTCATGATTCAACTTCATGATAAAGAATTTGTGCCTTTTATTTCTGCCGAAGAAATTGATTTTGCGATTAAGCAAATGGTAGCGCAAATTGAAGATGATTTTGCAGATGAAATCCCAGTTTTTGTGGGCGTTTTGAATGGTTCATTTATGGTGGTTTCTGATTTTGTGAAACACTACAGTAAACCATGTGAAGTGAGTTTTGTAAAAATGGCTTCTTATGAAGGAATGAGTTCGACCAATGAGGTAAAACAATTAATTGGTCTGAATCAGGATTTAACAGGACGTACGGTGGTAATTATTGAAGATATCATTGATACCGGACATACTATTGTAGCGTTGAAAGAGTTATTTAAACAACAAAATCCAAAGCATTTTAAGATTGCGACTCTGTTTTTAAAGCCAGATGCCTACAAAAAAGAAGTGAAGATTGATTATATAGGCATACAAATACCAAACAAATTTATAGTAGGTTTTGGTCTGGACTACGATGGTTTAGGTCGAAATTTACCGGAAGTTTATCAACTAAAAGAATAAAATAACTAAACAATTAAAAAAATGACGAACATTGTTTTATTTGGGAAACCTGGAGCTGGAAAAGGAACTCAAGCTGAATTTTTAAAAGAAAAATACAATTTGACTCACCTTTCGACAGGTGATATTTTCAGATTTAATATCAAAAATGAAACCGAGTTAGGGAAATTAGCGCAAACATACATCAACAATGGAGAATTAGTTCCTGATGAAGTAACAATTAAAATGTTACAAAGTGAAGTAGAAGCTAACCCAGATTCAGCAGGTTTTTTATTTGATGGTTTTCCTAGAACAATAGCTCAGGCTCAGGCTTTAGATGCATTTTTAGAATCTAAAAATGAAGAGATTACTGCAACAGTTGCTTTAGAAGCAGATGATGAAATTCTTGTAGCTCGTTTGTTAGAAAGAGGAAAAACTTCAGGAAGAGCTGATGATCAGGACGAAGAAAAAATTCGTAACAGATATCAGGAGTATAACGAGAAAACGGCTCCGCTAATTGATTTTTACAAAGGACAAGGTAAATTTTTTGCAGTAAACGGAATTGGTTCGATTGCTGAAATCACAGAACGTTTAAGCAGCGTAATTGATAATTTATAATTAAAATTGCTTGTTATTTAAAGTTTAAAGTTGCTAAAATATTTTTGGTAACCTTAAACTTTAAATTTTTAAAACCAAAACAAAATAAATGGAATTATTAATCATTCTTTTTTTGATTATTTTAAATGGACTTTTTTCGATGTCAGAAATCGCATTGATTTCGGCTAGAAAATCCAGACTAGAAAATTCAGCAAAAAAAGGAAATAATAGTGCGCAAATTGCACTGGAACTGGCCAACTCGCCAAACAAATTTTTATCAACGGTTCAAATCGGAATTACTTTAATTGGAATTCTTACAGGTATTTTTAGCGGTGATAAAGTTACGGCTGATGTTGAGGTTTTTGTTTTGAGTTTTGAATTATTAAAACCTTACGCGCATTCTCTTGCTGTTGGGATTGTAGTTGTAATTTTGACTTTTTTTTCTTTGGTTTTGGGAGAATTATTGCCTAAACGAATTGGATTGAATTATCCCGAAGCAATTGCAAAATCAGTGGCAATGCCCATGAAAATTGTTTCGATTGTAACAGCGCCGTTTATTTGGTTATTGACACATTCGACAGAATTTTTGTTGAATATTTTGCAAATAAAACCCACAGCTGACGGAAAGGTTACAGAAGAAGAAATTAAAGCTATTATAAAAGAAGGAACTGAAGTAGGGGAAGTTCAGGAAATTGAACAAGATATTGTGGAACGTGTTTTTCACATTGGTGACCGAAAAGTAAATTCATTAATGACGCATCGAAAATCAGTGGTGTTATTGCCATTGGAAGCCGATAAAAATCAGGTGAAAGAATTTATGCTTCAGGAACTGCATTCTTTTTATCCAGTCTACAAAGATAATTTTGATGAAATTGTAGGTGTGGTGAGTTTGAAAAATATTTTTGCTACAATTGATGAAAATAATTTCAATTTAGAAAATATTTTAACCGATGCTCCTTATATGATGGAACATACAACGGCTTATAATGCCTTGGAAAATTTCAAAAAAACAGGTGTTCATTATGCAATTATTGCCGATGAATACGGTATTTTTCAGGGAATTATTACGCTAAATGATATTCTGGAAGCATTGGTTGGAAATGCATCTGATTTTTATAAAGAAGATTTCCAGTTGATAGAAAGAGAAGATGGAAGTTGGTTAGTTGACGGGCATTATTCGTTACATGATTTCTTGACTTATTTTGATTTGGACGAATTGTTGAGTGATTATGAAGTAACCACTTTAAGTGGATTAATCATGACGGAATTGTCACGTATTCCTAAACAAGGAGAAAAATTCATTTGGCACAGATTTGAATTTGAAATTATGGACATGGACGGTGTGAAAATCGATAAAGTATTAATAAAAGCAATTAAGAAATAGTGTTCAGTATCCAGTTTTTAGTATTCAGTAATAACTGATCACTAAAAGGCTGACTACTGCCACTGAATAATAAAAAAACATGACAGAGGGGAATTTTGTAGATTACGTAAAAATATTTGTTTCTTCCGGAAAAGGGGGGAAAGGTTCTACGCATTTACATAGAGAAAAATTTATTGAAAAAGGAGGTCCTGATGGAGGAGATGGAGGTCGTGGTGGCCATGTTGTTTTAGTTGGTAATAAAGGACTTTGGACTTTGTTTCATTTAAAATTTGCCCGTCATATCAAAGCCGGACACGGTGGAGATGGAGGTAGTGACCGTAGTACCGGTGCTGATGGAGAAGATAAATATATTGAAGTGCCTCTAGGAACAGTGGTGAGAGATAAAGATACGGGAGAGGTATTGTTTGAAATTACCGAAGACGGTGAGCGTAAAATTTTAGCTAAAGGTGGAAAAGGAGGACTAGGAAACTGGCATTTTAGAAGTTCGACTAATCAAACTCCGCGTTACGCGCAACCTGGATTACCAGGGACTGAAATGGACGTTATTTTAGAATTAAAAGTTTTAGCTGATGTTGGTTTGGTTGGATTTCCAAATGCGGGTAAATCAACTTTGCTTTCCGTTTTGACTTCTGCAAAACCTAAGATTGCCGATTATCCGTTTACGACTTTAAAACCAAACCTTGGAATTGTGTCTTACAGAGATTTTCAGTCTTTTGTGATTGCTGATATTCCGGGGATTATTGAAGGAGCTGCCGAAGGAAAAGGATTGGGACATTATTTCCTGAGACATATTGAACGTAATTCTACCTTACTTTTTATGGTTCCGGTAGATGCTCCAGATATCAAGGCTGAATATGATATTTTGGTTAACGAATTGACCAAATACAATCCGGAGATGTTAGACAAAGAGCGTCTTTTGATTATTACTAAATGTGATATGCTGGATGATGAACTGAAAGCCGAATTAAAAGTTGAATTAGACGAAGCTTTCAAAGAGGTGCCATATTTGTTTATTTCTTCTGTTGCCCAACAAGGATTAACAGAGTTGAAAGATAAACTTTGGAAAATGTTGAATGAGTAGAACTCACTTTGAAATAAATACAAAACCACTAAGGAATTAGATTCTTTAGTGGTTTTTTTATCAGAAAGGTGCTTCGGTTTTATTTTACCTTAACTCTTATTCCTTCAGTATGACTGGAATATTCAGGTGCGTACATACTTTGTATACTCGTTATTCCATTAGAGAAATCGCCACGATTATTGACTCTTATATCATATTCTAAAATATAGGTGCCTTTGTTTATTTTATCAAAAAAGAAATGCGTTGCTGCATCTTTTGTGCTCTTGTAAAACGCTAAACCATTCTTGTAATCATAAGAAGATAAAACATCTAAAGGTTCAAAACAGGAAGCTCTTAAGTCTTTTAAGTGAACAAAATCCATATTTTCTTTAGCAGTTATAATTAATCTAACGGTAACTAGATTGCCAATTTTTAATTGATTGTTTGTTGTTAATTTGTTTAATACAAATCCTTTTGAATCTGAATTTTTAAGATATAATTCTTTTGAAACCGAAAGTACATTTGTACTGTCGGTTTTAACCTTGTCTAAATCTTCAAAATATTGCCAATAAACCCCGCCAAAACCTGGGACTTTTGACTTGTTTTGAATAGTAACTGTAGCCATGTTTTTTTGTATTTCATTAGCTTGCCAGTTGAGTTTTAGATAACCTGTTCCTGCTTCTTTTTCGTTCTCAGATAATTTTTTAGTCAAAATCTTTTCATTGCCAATTTTAAAAACGGTATTGTCTTTTACACTTAACCAGTCTGTTCCCTGCATCAGTAATGCATAGACGGCTTCGGTGGTTGATTTAGTTGTTGGCCAGTTTTTAGTTTGTTTATTTTTTAGCAACCAGACTTTCATTGCATCGATAGATTTTGTGTCAGTTGTAATTTCCGAGAAGGCTTCGATAAGCAGGGCTTGTGTTTCTATAGGTGCCTGATACCAATACCAACCAGATTTGTTTGCAATCCAATACATGCCCCAGTCTTCGTTGTTTGAGGCAGATTCTTTTAGACTTTCAATAATTTTTTTTGCTGTTTCTTTTTCGCCAAAGCGATATAATGTAAGCGCTGCTAATCCTTTTTCGTAAAGTGAATAGTTGAGCCATTCTTTTGTGGCCGTTTCCAGATATAATTTAGTTGTCTTTTTTAAAGTATCGGACAAAGGATATTTGGCGATGTAAAAACTTCTCGTGTACAAATAGTGCAAATCAGAATACGGATTTGCCCAAATCAATTTGTTGTTTGAGCTTACCATTTTAATTCTTTTTGTGTGATTATTTAAGAATTTAGCATCTAAATACGGAATTCCTTTTTTAGCAATTTCATCCACTTTTAGATAGGTTTCCGGACCAGGTGTTAGTTTAGCCAAATGCCCCAAACCTGCCAGAATATGACGACTAATGTATTCGTTTTCTCTGTCGCCGTCAAACCAGGCAAATCCACCTGATGCAAGTTGTTTTTGTTTTAATTTGTTAAAAGCAGCATCCTGAGAATTTTTCATTTTTTCGAAATCAAATAGCAAAGCCATTTTGTTTTTCTTTTCGGTTTCGGTTTTAGCATCGTTTAGCCAAGGTGTTTCGGCAAGAATAATTGATTTTAATGCTTCGTTTTCTTCCAATTTCGAATTTAATTTTCCATTTTTTCTCCAGTTTTCAAATAAGTCTGAAATCTTAGGATTACTGGAAATAATTGCAGAAGCTAGTGCATTGGCATAAAAACGGGCAAAAGTCTGTTCGGCACATTCATGCTCGTATTCCATTAAATAAGGTAAGGATTGCAAGGCAAGCCAGATCGGATTTGAGGTATACTCTAATGTTAACAGATGGTTTTTAAGTGTAGTTGAGTTGTTGTTTTTTAGATTATCAAAAGTATATGTTTTCGTTGCGTTGTCACGAACCCAAATGGACTGGCTTTCAGTTACGAGAATGTTGTTCGTTAAAACAGGAAGTATATTTTCTTCTCCATCCGAATAATTCCCAGCTTTTGCGACAATGCGGTATTGAACGGCTTGTAAGCCTTCAGGAATGTATATTTTCCAGATTGTTGTTGTGTTTCCATAAGCATCGATGTTAAAATACCGGATGTTTTTTGTGTTAGCCATTTTTAAATCAACAGGCTGCATTGTTATAGCGTCAAAAAATTGTAATTGAGCAATGCCTGTTTTGTTTTGGCGCGTAATATTGGCAATTTTAGCACTAATTGTAATGCTGTCTTTTTCTCTAAAGAATCTTGGGAAATTAGGTACAACCATTAACTCTTTTTGGGTAATCACATTTTTTTCTAAATATCCAGTTACGGCATTTTTGTTGTGTGCCAATAAACGCAACTTCCATGAAGTTAAAGCCTCTGGTGATGTGAAATTAAAACTGATTTTTCCTTTGGAATCGGTTTTAAGATGTGGATAAAAGAATGCGGTTTCAGAAAGATTAGTTCTCGCTTTAATTGTTGATAATTTCTTTCCTGATAAACTGTCATTTGAAATCAAGCCGGAAACTCTTCCTTGTAATGCCATTGAAATTGCGGCAGTACTATAAACTTGATCGTCTACTTCTTCAATTACATTGTTTGGATCGCCTTTTATAGTTTCAGCACCAATTTTTTTATCTTTAATTGACGTAATAGCTCCTGTAAGGTCACTTTTTTTCTGTGTGCCATAACCTACAACAACTACTTCCTGTAATGCATTTTTATCTTCTTCTAATTCAATGTCTATTTGTTTAGATGTTATTTTTTCTTCTTTGTCAAGGAAACCAACATAGCTGAAAACTAGTATTTCACCTACTGCTGCTTCTATTTGATAGTAACCTTCAAAGTCAGATGTTGTCATTCGATTAGTTCCCTTTATATAAACACTAACTCCGGCCAATGGCTCGTTGTTACTAGAGATAATTCCTGAAATTAGTTTAGCATTCTGTGGCCTACTGCTGTTTTTATGGAGGTGTTTTTGGTACTCATTATTGGAAAAATAGGTGTTAGAATTATTGAAATTAAATCCAAACCACATTAATTTAGTTTTCTCATTTTCTGTTTTGAAATAGCCTAAATAGCTGTTTAGGTTTTTAATATTTGTAAAGGTTTTTTGGAAACCAAAAGGGCTTTTAAAATTTGTTGGGTAATAATTGTTGTAGTCATTAAAATCTAAATTATCCCAATTTTTATTGGCAAATTGATCCAAAGATTTGTCATACATCGAAGCTAAAATTTCTGATTCCAGTTTTGTGTTGGTAGCATTGAGTTTAAAAGACCAATTTTCCAATTTTCCAGGTTCAATTTTACTTCTGAAACTTTCAATTTCAAATTCCAGTTTAGGTTCTTCTTTTTTTAGAGCAACATTTAGACTTTGATTAAAAACCGTATTCTCAAAAATGCTTGTGCAATTTATAGTTACTGTATTTTCAAATTCATCTTTAAGTGGAATGTTTAGTATTATTTCATTGTCTTTTAAGAAATGGTTTTCGTCTAAGAAATTCCAGTATTTATAATTAGCAATTGTATTAATATAGAGATTAGGAATGATACTTTGAATTTTAATTGTTACAAAACCATCTTTTTTAGGATTTGAATTCAATTGTTCCAGGGTGAAAAGTTGGTTAGGATTTATGTTGTCTTTACTCTGAATTAAATCAAAACGGGAACTATTTTCAACGAGATTGTCGAATGCATCTTTAGCCGAGAATACCAGCTTGTAGTTTCCAGATGGATAATCCGTCATAAAGTCCAGCGGAATTTCTTTATCTTTTAGAGTGTTTATTGTCAAAGAATGCACTAATACTCCGGTTTCTTTTTCAGAAATTGGTTTTTCATTTTTTTCAAAAGGAAAGAGTTGTTCAAATTCAGAATCTGAGATTATTTCTATTTCTGGTTTTTGCCAAACTCTTGGTTTGAATTTATTTTCAGCATTACGAATACGGTATATTTTAATCTCCCCATTTGTAGCAACAAAAGCGTCGTTGAGATTATTACTTTCCAGTTTTATACTGGTTTTGTTTTTGGTTTCAATGGTTTTAGGAATATCTGCTTTTAGTTTTAGAGTATGATAGCCCACATTAGTAATTAAGTCTTCCTTAGTTTGTGTTTCGCCATTGATATCAGTTACGGTGACTTTAATTCGATAGCTAAAAACAGGTAGTTTTTCTTTTACAGCTAATGTATCGGGTTTTGCAATAAAATCAATGCTAAAATTTCCTCTATTATCAGTTTTAGTTTCAGATTGAGTAATTAATTGCATTCCTGTAAATCCGAGCCATTCATAAGTACCGTATGGATTAATATTATAGGTCTCCTGTCTAATTTCGTAAGTAACTTTTGCATCAGTTACATTTGCTCCGGAAAAAGATTTTGCATTACCGGTAACGGTTAATTTTTGGTTGACTTTGTAACTCTCGGTTAAAGGATTTATAGTAATTTCAAACTTAGGTCTCTTGTATTCTTCTACGCGAAAAGAAAGATATGAATTTTCAAAAGTTACATTATCCCAAAACGGATGTTCCTCTTTTGTTTTATCATATATGTTGTCTTTTTCATAATCATCCGGTTCTTCTGCCTGAATAGAATAATTGCCGGATAATCCTGTTTGGGGTAACTTAAATTCTCCCGAAAAGGAACCAAACTCATTTGTAATTAAATCAAGTTCTTTGATTGTTTTGTTATTAACGTCTTCAAAAGTAATTTTAAAAGAAGTATTCGCAACAACTGAAGTTATATTAGCTTTTTGCTGCAAAGCGATGCCTTTGTAATAAACGGTTTGACCAGGGCGATAAATGGCTCTGTCCAGATAGAATTGAACTTTTGCTTTTACTGTTTTATTTTTTTCGAATTCATTTAAGATATTAATATAATTGGTGTAGAGTGGAAGAGTATCATTGTCCTTAGTTAGAACAATATTTCTTTGAAAATTTTCGTCTTTTCCTCTTGTGTTAAAAAGAGTTCCTGTTTTATCTGTCTTACCCACGAAATCTTCCGAATCAATTTGTACATTCTCAATAGGAATTCCGGTTTTTCGGTCTAAAACATGATAGTAGTCTCTGTCTTTTTTTGTTTCGGACAGCAGACTAAAATTGGTAGCTATAATTGTTTCAAATCCATATGCTTTATCATCTTTTTTGGCACTAGTACTTTCAAAAATAGCAAGATAAATTCCTTTTTTTAGTTGAGGTAAAAGTAGTTCTGTTGTATGGTCAAAATAGTCTTTTGGATTTTTTAAACTATAATTTTCGGTTTGTATTGGAATGTGATGTAATATAAATTCATTTAGAATACTATCTTTTTTATTGTAATTGAAATTCAAGAATTGCATCTCACTTTGCTTTATTTTATAAAAGCTAATCTTTACACTGTCTATATTTTTAAAACTTATAAAAGCACGGTGATTTTGGTTAGGATAAATGTATTTTTCCAGTTGGATGCTGAGGTTTTTTTCTAATAAAGTATGTCTGCTTAGATGAGCTTGTTTGTAAGTATTCGAATGATTTTGAATCGCTATAATACTGTCAAATAAAGCTATGGATTTTATCTTATAATCAGGATGCGTTTCTTTGGAAGCAAGATTGTTAAAGATTGTTGCTTTCTCGAATTGAATTTTTTGTAGGCTGATTGCCGTTTTTGATTGTTTTTGCAGCTTAGTTAACGCTTTTAGATAAGCTTCATTGTCATTTACAAGATGGGTTTTGCAAAAAATAATACGATTCAGCTGATTTTCAACAGATTGATTATTTTGTTCTCTCTCCTGAAATAATTGCAAGGTTTTTTGAAGATTTTTTTCTTTGACAAAGTCGAAGTTGATTTCTTTAAAAGAGACAGAATCCCCAAATAAATACTCTTTTAAGTAATTGAAGTCACTTTTTTTAAAATTCCAATGCTGAATTTTTGAATTGTAATAATTGATGTTTTCTTCCAGTAAATATTCATACAAATTTTCGGTTTTGAATATTTCCTGATTGTAATAATCAAATATAGCTTCGTACAGAGCAAGAGAAGTGTTTTTTATAGTTGATCTGTCAATTAAACTATTGTTGTAATACTTTTCTATTTGGTTTTCAAATTCAGTATTAGACCACAATAGGTAATTGTTGTCAGGATTGCTGGTAGTGGTAATATTTTCTCTTTTATACCTATTTTGATTAAGGTAATCATTCAGGCATTTAGCGTAAACTAAATTCAAAATCGCTTTTGAAGGAGTAGAAACTCTACTAATATCCGTTTTTAAATGATTTAAGATTTTGGATTGAGCATTTTCGTCTAATGTTTGTAAGTATTTAGATTGATAAAAAAAGCATTTTATCAATTGCTCTTCATCGTTTTTTGAAATTGACCTTTCATAAATTCTATCTACAATTTCCTTAGCCGATTTTATTTTTCCATCTTTTTCTAAGGTGATTACTTTATTCCAAGATTTTTGATTTTTTTGGGCAAAAACAGATGTTGAAATAAGTGCGATAAGTAACAGGATTTTTTTCATAATAACTTTTTATTCTATAGAGCACATTCTTTCCCAAACAGTTGGGAATAATGCGAAAAATAGCATTAAAAATAATTATTTTTTTGAAAAAGCCTTCTTTTTTGTAGGTTTATTTTTAAAATATTTTTTTGTAATTTTAATTACGATAGGTGTCAAACAAATATTCCAATGTTTCTCGAATATTATTGGCAGCCATTTCAGGATAAATAATATTTTGGTTTAGCCAGTTTTTAATGATTTCGTCGAAATTTTTTCCAACTTCATAAACAACAGGGACTCCCATTTTTTTCAAAGCGGCAGCATTACATTCCTGTTCGTAATGATCTTTTATAGGAATTGAAAGAACTTTTTTACCCAGATGTAAGGCTTCAGCAGGTGTTTCAAATCCGCCTCCGGTGATAATGCCTTCACAGGAAATCAGGCTTTCATTAAATTTTTTTTGATTTACCGGAAAATAGGTGATGTTGCCTATGGTGTGTTTGAATTCAATTCCCTGTAAAAACCAATGGAAGTGAATATCAGAAACTTTATTAAAAGCTTTTTCCAGACAGTCTTTGTCAAATGAAGGTAAATACACAGTGATGTGTTTTAAATTCGTAGGTTGGGCTTGAACGATTTCGTCTTTGATAATTGGGGGAAGTATAAAGGAATCATATTTTTCAAAATGAAGGCCGATATTTTTGGGAGCTGTAGCATAATGTTTTAAAATCATTTCGCCCATCAAGCTTTTCTTTTCAGGTCTTGGTGTATTTGTCGAAATAAAACTAGCTTGGTGTCCTAATTGTGCCGAATGGACTTTTTGCATTTTGCATGCTAAAGAAGTAATCGAGTCAAAATCATTGATAATTACATCATATTTTTTTAACGGCAAAGCATCAGCATCTTTGTAAATTTGGCGTGGTCGGATGTTTTTGGCAATATCCCAGTAATTTAATCCTCCGCATTTGCTGTAATGTAAACTAAGACCTTTGCTTTTATATTTAATGGGTATTTTTAGATCTAAACTTGCGTTGCAACCACTAAGGAAAAAGTCGACTTCACCAAATTTTTGCAAATAAGGATATAATTGAGTAGCCCTGCTGATGTGTCCGTTTCCTGTTGCCTGAATGGCATAAAATATTTTCACGCTTTTGAGATTTAAAGATGTATTAATCAAATATTTCTATTAGATAATTCATCTTATTAATTATGGCAAAAGTATAGGGCTGATGTTACGATAATGTTTGTTTAGTGTTATTTATTAGCTTAAAAATTATAGTTTTTTTGGTATGGAAAAAGCAAAGTGAATATGTTTTTATGGTTTTATTGCGTATGAGTTGTAAAAACTGTTCTGGTTAGTTTTTCTTTTCCAGTAGTTTTAATTATTAAAAACTAATTTGTATTCAAAAAAATATTTGTTTTTGCTTATTATTTAACACTAATATTTCAACTTTCTTTTTTCAGTCATATCCGGTTTTTTGATTTGTGAAAACAATTAAATTAGCAACATAAATTCAATTAAATAATGAAAAAAATTATCTTATTCGTAACAGCCTGTTTATTGGCTTTGCCTGCAAGAGCCGATGAAGGAATGTGGTTCTTGATGTTTATAGAAAGGCTGAACCATAGAGATATGGAAAAAATGGGTTTACAGTTAACAGCTGAAGAAATTTACAGTATTAATCATCATAGTTTGAAAGATGCTATTGTGCAATTTAATGGAGGCTGTACTGCCGAAATTGTTTCTAATACCGGTTTATTGCTTACTAATCATCACTGTGGTTATAATGCAATTGCTGAACTTTCTACTGAAGAGCAAAATTATTTGCGAGATGGGTTTTGGGCTAAAGACCGTAGTCAGGAAATGAAGCCTAAATCGCTTTATGTACGTTTTTTTGTGAGAATGGACGATTGTACCAAAAGAATTTTATCAAAAGTAAATGATAAAATGACTGAAGAGGAACGCAATAAAATCATTCAGCGAGAAATGAGTTTAATTGAAAAAGAAAATAACGAAAATGGAAAATATGTTGTTTCTGTTCGTCCTTTTTTTCAAGGAAATGAATATTACTATTTTGTTTATCAGGATTATACGGATGTTCGCTTAGTAGGAACTCCTCCTGAAAGTATAGGAAAGTTTGGTGGAGATACTGATAACTGGGAATGGCCTCGTCAAACCGGAGATTTTTCAATGTTCCGTGTTTATGCGGACAAAGATGGAAATCCTGCGCAATATTCAAAAGAAAATGTGCCATTAAAGCCTAAACACCATTTGCCAGTTAGTATCAAAGGTATAGCTGAAGATGATTTTGCGATGATTTTGGGATATCCAGGACGTACTAATCGTTGGATGCCTGCTGGAGGGATTAAGCAAAACGTGAGTTACGCATATCCTGCATGGGTAGAAGCCGCTAAAACCGGTATGGATCAAATGAAAAAGTACATGGATAAGGATGTGTCGGTTCGTTTAGCTTATGCTAGCAAATATGCATCAACTGCTAATTATTGGAAAAACCGTCAGGGGATGATTAATTCTTTGACTAAGGCACAAACTGCAATGACCAAGGAAAAAGAAGAAAAGGCTTTTGATAATTGGGCCAATAAAAAAGAAAACAAAGCGGTTTATGGAAATGTTGTTTCGGTAATCAATGAGTATTATAAAAATACAAATTTAAAAGCCCGTCACGATAATTATTTGATGTTAATGACACGAACGTCTATCTATGCGTCAGCATCAGCTAGTTTAGGAGCAGGGTTGATTCAGTATGCTAAAGAAAATGAAGCCAAACGTGCGGAAATGTTGCCTAAAATTAAAGCTTTTGTAGAGGCTAATTATGGAACTATTAATGAAGCTTTAGAGAAAGATGTATTAACGGCTCAATTGAATTTATATGCCAAAAAAGCGACGGAATATGGTTTGTCTCCTTTAGTTGCTAAAATGAGTAAAGCCAATAATGGTGATTTTACAAATGATGTTACTAATGCTTTGGCAACAAGTGTTTTGTCTTCTAAAGCTAAAATTGAAGCTTATTTGAAAAATCCAGATGCTTCTAAAATAGAGAATGATCCATTGTTGTTGATTTCAAATGATGTATTGACTAGATACAGAGAGAAATCAGAAAAACAAATTTTAGCTGATGATCAATTTGAAAAAGCGTACCGCAAATTAGTTGAAGGATTAAGAATTTCTGGCTTGAATTCAATAAAATATCCAGATGCCAATTCTACTTTAAGATTGACTTACGGAAAGGTTCGTGCTTTACCAAAAGATCCTCGTAATGATGCCAAAATCAATAATTATACTGATATGAGTAGTATGGTAAAAAAATACAAAGCAGGTGATGCAGAGTTTGATTTACCTTCACGCTTATTAGATTTAAATAAAGCTAAAGATTTTGGGCAATATGCTGATAAAAGCGGATTTATGCCGGTGAATTTCTTAACAGATAACGATATTACTGGAGGAAATTCAGGTTCTCCGGTAATGAATGGAAAGGGAGAATTAATAGGAGTTGCTTTTGACGGAAATATAGAAGCAATGGCAGGTGATGTTATTTTTGATAAGCAATTACAACGTACTATTTGTGTGGATATTCGTTATGTACTTTGGATAATTGATAAATATGCTGGTGCAAAAAACATTATCGATGAAATAACAATTGCTCGATAAATTTTAGGTTTATAATAGTAAGAACCCAACAGACTTTTTGTTTGTTGGGTTTCTTTTTTGTTTTAAATTTATTTTGTTTTAAAATTAATTCGCTTTTAAATTCCTTATTTTTGAAGCATGAAAAGAATATTGATTTTGTTTTTTTTGGTTCCATTTGCAGTTTTTTCTCAGGTAAATTTTGAGAAAGCACAGCAATTATTTGAAGAAGGTAAATTGGAACAGGCAAAGCCAATGTTTGAAGTGCTTTTGAAAAAAAATCCATCGAATATAAAAATCATCGAATATTTAGGCGATATTGCTGGCCACAGTAAAGACTGGGATGAAGCTTTGTTGCATTATGGTAAATTAAAGAAAACGAAACCTTCTGAAGCTAATTATTATTTTAAATACGGCGGTGTTTTAGGAATGAAAGCTTTAGAAGTGAATAAATTCAAGGCTTTAGGGATGATTGATGAAGTGCAGTCAAATTTTGAAAAGGCGATAGAATTAAATCCGAAACATATCGAAGCCAGATGGGCATTGATTGAATTGAATTTACAATTGCCGGGAATTTTGGGCGGAAGTGAAAAAAAAGCCATTCAGTATTCAAATGAGTTGTCTAAGATTTCAGCAGTTGATGGCTATTTGTCCCGTGGTCATATTGAAGAATATTGTAAAAGATATGCGCTAGCTGAGCAACAATATAAAAAAGCAATTGCTGTGGGGAATTCGAAAAAAACCTATCAAAAGTTAGCCAATTTGTATGCCAACAAAATGAAATCTCCTGATAAAGCGCAGGCAATTTTAGAAGAATATAAAAAGAAGAACAATAATTAAAGATAATAATACGCATAAGCGATACTAATATGAAAACACATTTTATAGCTATTGGCGGAAGTGCTATGCATAATCTGGCTTTAGCATTGCATAATAAAGGATATCAGGTTACAGGAAGCGATGATGCTATTTTTGAACCGTCTAAATCACGTTTAGAGAAGAAAGGAATTCTTCCAGCCGAACTAGGGTGGTTCCCAGAAAAAATTACCGCGGATATTGATGCAATCATTTTAGGGATGCATGCCAAAGCGGATAATCCTGAATTGTTGAAAGCACAGGAATTGGGTTTGAAAATCTATTCGTATCCAGAATTTTTATACGAACAATCTAAAAATAAAACGCGTGTAGTTATTGGTGGTTCTCATGGGAAAACGACTATTACTTCAATGATTTTACATGTTATGCATTACCATGGTATTGAGGTAGATTATATGGTAGGTGCGCAATTAGAAGGTTTTGATACTATGGTGCATCTTACAGAAGAAAATGATTTTATGGTTCTGGAAGGTGATGAATATTTGTCTTCACCAATTGACAGACGACCTAAATTTCATTTGTACCAACCCAATATAGCCTTGATTTCAGGAATTGCATGGGATCATATCAATGTGTTTCCAACGTATGAAAATTATGTGGAGCAGTTTGAAATTTTTATTGGTAAAATTACCAATGGAGGAATTTTAGTATACAATGAAAACGATTCAGAAGTACGCCGTGTGGCTGAAGCTGCGACAAATCCAATTCGAAAAATTGCGTATCACACACCAAATTATAAAGTTGAAAACGGAACTACTTTATTAGAAACTCCGGAAGGCGATATGCCAATTGAGGTTTTTGGTGCGCATAATTTGAATAATTTGGCCGGAGCCAAATGGATTTGCCAGAATATGGGTGTGGATGAAGCTGATTTTTATGAAGCAATTGCCAGTTTTAAAGGTGCTTCAAAACGATTGGAAAAAATTGCAGAAAGTAAAAATAAAGTAGCTTATAAAGATTTTGCTCATTCGCCATCAAAAGTTTCGGCAACGACAAAAGCAGTTGAAGAACAATATCCTGACAGAACTGTAGTAGCATGTTTGGAATTGCATACTTATAGCAGTTTGAATGCTGAGTTTTTAAAAGAATACGAAGGTGCATTGGCTCATGCTGATACGGCAGTAGTTTTCTACTCTCCTGATGCTGTGAAGATTAAACAATTGGAAGAAGTAACATATGAGCAAATTGCCAAAGCTTTCAATCGTGAAGATTTAATTATTTACACCAATCCTGCTGAATTCAAAGAATATCTGTTCAATTTGAATTTGGATAATTCGGCATTACTATTGATGAGTTCAGGAAATTATGGGGGATTGAATTTTGACGAAGTTAAAGAATTGATAGGTTAGTTTTTTTGTAGGAAAAAAGATTTTAATTTAAAGATTTAGTTTTATATTTACTTATTGTGAGTTATTGTAAACTAAATCTTTTGCTATGGAAAACAATCATTTCCCTATTACCAATTGGTCAGAAGACGATAAGCCTAGAGAAAAACTGATGCTTAAGGGCAAAAGTGCCTTAAGTGATGCCGAGTTAATTGCTATCTTGATTGGTTCAGGAAGTCGAAACGAATCGGCGGTGGATTTAAGCAAAAGAATTTTGGCAAGTGTTTCTAATAATCTAAATGCATTAGGGAAACTCAGTTTAAGTCAATTGATGCAATTTAAAGGTATTGGTGAAGCTAAAGCAATTTCTATCGTTGCTGCGATGGAATTAGGAAGGAGGAGAAGGGCGGAAGAAACCGTTGAATTAACCAAAATTACTTCGAGTAAGATAGTTTTCGAAATCATGCAGCCTATTATTGGTGAGTTGCCTCATGAGGAATTTTGGATTTTGTATCTAAATAATTCCAATAAGGTTATTTCAAAAACCCAATTAAGTATAGGAGGAATTACAGGGACATTAGTGGATGTCCGTTTGGTTTTTAAATTGGCGTTAGAGAGAGGAGCAACAGCATTAATTTTATGCCATAATCATCCTTCAGGGGCATTGATTCCAAGTGATGCTGATAAGCAAATTACAAAGAAATTAAAATTAGCCGGTGACAGTCTAGATGTTAAAGTTTTAGATCATTTGATTGTGACTGAGACAAAATATTATAGTTTTGTAGATGAAGGAATATTTTAAAAGCGAAAATGAGAATTGATAATATAAAAGATGTGTTTTTTGATTTAGATCATACGCTTTGGGATTTTGACAAAAATTCGAAAATAACCTTCGAAACTATTTTCACCCGAAATCATCCAGAGGTTGCTATTGAATCTTTCATTAAACATTATATTCCAATTAATCAGGCCTGTTGGAAATTGTACCAATATGATAAAATTACACATCAACAGTTGCGTTATGATCGGTTAAAATTGTCTTTTGATGCGATTGGTTATTCTATCTCAGATGTTGAAATTGATAATATTGCACAAGAATATATTGATTTGCTAACTGATAATAACCATCTTTTTGAAGGGACTTTTGAAATTTTGGAATACCTAAATAGAAAATACAATTTGCATATTATTACCAATGGTTTTGCCCATGTGCAGGTTAAGAAATTAAATAATGCGAATTTAAGTGCTTACTTTTCTACTGTCACTAATTCGGAAATGGCGGGTGTAAAAAAACCAAATCCTATTATTTTTGATTATGCTTTGAATTTGGCTCAAGCCAAAAAAGAAACAAGTGTGATGATAGGAGATTCTATTGAAGCTGATGTAATAGGAGCATTAGAGGCTGGAATGGAAGCAATTTATTTTAATGAAAACAACGAAGCTGTAGACAGCAATATTAAACAAATCAATCATTTATTAGAACTTAAGAATTATTTATAGCAATAGGTAATTTTTTTAAAATGTGCTTTGCAAGCAACTTTTTTTAAAAATACAACTCTATAAGATTACAAACTATTTTAAACAATATTTATATGAAAAAACAATTTCTATTACTTCTATTGCTTGTTTCCAGTTTTGGTATAGCGCAATCCTTAAACGATTATAAAACGGTTATTGTTCCTTTGAAATACGAATTTTTGAAATCAGAAAATCAATATCGAATGGCTACTTTGTCAAAATTTAATTTGAATAAAGTAGGATTTGATGTGTATTATTCTAATCAGGTTGTTCCAAATGAAATCAATAGATGCGCTGTTTTGAATTACGATATTGTAAAAGACAGTGGCTTTTTAACAACGAAATTATATCTAACATTTAAGGATTGTTATGGTAAAATTGTTTATCAGTCAGAGATTGGTTTAAGTAGAGAAAAAGATTTTCAACAAGCCTACAATGAGGCCCTAAATAAGGCTTTTGAATCAGTTTACGCTTTAGAATATCAATATAATGGAGGTGTTAATGCTGCTGTTGAACAAAAAGTAGAGAAAGTTGAAAAAGCTAAAGAAGTTGTTTCTGCGACTGTAACTGCTCCGGTTCAAACTATTGTGAATCCTGTGATTGATTCTAATGAACAACTTTTTGCACAACCATTAGCAGGAGGTAATTTTCAACTAATCGATAGTAAACCAAGTGTTATTATGAAAATTTATAAAACTTCGGATGCAAATTCTTTCTTAGCACAAAAAGGAAATCAGCAGGGTGTTTTGGTTAAAAAAGACAATCAATGGTTTTTTGAATATTTCCAAAATGATCAGTTAGTTTCAGAAAAAATAAACGTTAAGTTTTAATTCAGCTTTCAGTCCCGATAGCTATTTATACAGATTTCAGATTAAGAATGTTTATCATCTAGTCTGAAATCTGTTTTTTATTTCTAATTTCTTTAATAATCGTATTTGTCTTTCCAACGGTTTTTAAGGAAATCCCGGGTTGAATTTTCTCTGGAATTATTTCCCGGAACGTAGATAGCTGTGTTTTTAATTTCTTCTGGTAAATATTCTTGTTCGGCAAAATTGTTAGCATAATCATGCGAATATTTATATTCTTCGCCATATCCTAATTCTTTCATTAATTTAGTGGGAGCATTTCGCAAATGTATCGGTACAGATAAATCGCCAGTTTGTTTTACAATTTGTTGTGCTGTATTTATGGCCATGTAAGAAGCGTTACTTTTTGGTGAAGTAGCTAAATAAATAGCACATTGACTTAATAAAATTCGGCTTTCAGGATAGCCAATAGTAGTTACAGCCTGAAAAGTATTGTTAGCCATGATTAATGCCGTTGGATTAGCATTTCCAATGTCTTCACTTGCAGAAATAAGTAATCTTCGGGCGATAAATTTTACATCTTCGCCACCTTCAATCATTCGAGCTAACCAATAGACTGCTCCGTTAGGATCGCTACCACGAATAGATTTAATAAATGCCGAAATAATGTCATAATGTTGTTCTCCCGTTTTGTCATAGAGAACTGTGTTTTGCTGAACTAATTCCAGTACTCTGTCATTGGTAATAATAATTTCATCTGAGGCAGAAGCATTGATTATTAATTCGAAAATATTCAACAGTTTACGTCCGTCACCTCCGGAAAGTCTTAATAAGGCTTCGGTTTCTTTGAGTTGGATTTTTTTGTCTTTTAAATAGGTGTCCGTTTTCATCGCGCGTTCTAGTAAAGCTATTAAATCGCTTTTAGTAAACGCATTTAAAACATAAACCTGACATCTTGATAGTAAAGCCGGAATCACTTCAAAACTTGGATTTTCAGTTGTTGCACCTACAAGAGTAATCCAGCCTTTTTCAACTGCTGCTAATAAGGAATCCTGTTGTGATTTGCTAAAGCGATGAATCTCATCGATAAATAAAATCGGATTTTTGGCCGTGAAAAGTCCTCCGCATTGTTTGGCTTTATCAATAACATCACGTATGTCTTTTACACCCGAATTGATTGCACTTAAAACAAAAAAAGGACGTTGTGATTCCTGTGCTATAATCTGTGCTAAGGTCGTTTTTCCGGTTCCTGGAGGTCCCCAAAAGATTAATGAAGGGATAATTCCTTTGGTAATTTGTTGTGTCAAAGAACCATTTGGGCCAACCAAATGTAATTGACTGATGTATTCATCTAATTTTTGTGGTCGTATTCGTTCTGCTAGTGGTGCTTCCATGCTGTAAAATTACTATTTTTATTTGAAGCTATTCCTGCTCTCCACTATATCTTTTATCCCGTTTTGACAACGGGATAAAAGGATGTCGTTGCGATCAGGGCTAAAAATATAAGTGCGATAAATAAAAAAAAAGGTTTCGTCTGACAAAATAGCATTCTATTATTTTTGGTTTTATAATTGCTTGAGTTATTAAAAAGAAAATAAATGGATAAACATTTCAAATTTACTAATGTAGTAGTTGGCTTACCACTTTTTTTTGTGTTCTTCCTTTGGTTTGTATATTGGCTCGAAATTCGTTTTGACTTTGATTTTGTTGAGAACGGAATCTATCCTAGAACTTTTTCGGGATTACAAGGTGTGATTTTTAGTCCTTTTGTACATTCCGGTTTGGAGCATTTGTATAATAATTCCATACCACTTTTAGTTTTGTTAGCTACTTTACAGTTTTTTTATTCAAAATTATCCTTTCAGGTAATTACATATGGCATTTTGATTTCAGGAATTATTACGTGGATTATTGGTAGAGAAAGCTACCATGTAGGAGCAAGTGGTTTGATTTATGTGTTGTTTTCTTTTATATTTTTCAAAGGTATTTTTACCAAATATTATCGTTTAGTTGCGTTATCACTTTCTGTAATTATGATGTACGGTGGAATGATTTGGTATGTATTTCCCAAGGTAGATGATACGGTCTCTTGGGAAGGGCATTTGGCAGGATTAATTACAGGATTGTTTTTGGCGCTTTATTATCAAACTCCTGAGTTTAAAAAAGTTCCTAAATACGATTGGGAAATGCCTGATTATAATCCGGAGGAAGATAAATTTATGCAGCGTTTTGATAAAAACGGAAATTTTGTTAATCCGCCTAAAGAAGAGGTTCATGAAGAATTTGACGAATTTCAGAATTACTATATTTCTAATCAGGAAGTAAATTATGAAATTGTGCCAAAAGAAAAAAACGAATCAGAGCCTGAGTCCTAATTCGTTTTTGATATTTTCTGAAATCTAAGTTCTGCTTTCTAAAATCGTTAGCTTCTTTGTCTTACGGCTTCATATAAAAAGGCGCCACAAGCAACAGACACGTTTAAGGAACCAATGCTTCCAAACATAGGTAACTTTGCTTTTTCATCCACAATTTTTAATACTGAAGGATTTACTCCGCGATCTTCAGAACCCATTATGATGGCAACAGCATCTGAAAAATCAACATTGTAAATGGTGTGCTCTGTTTTCTCAGTTGCAGCAATAGTTTTAATGCCATTTGCCTGTAATAGGAAAATAGCGTCTTTGATATGTTCAACTTTACAAATTGGAATATTGAAAACTGCACCAGCTGAAGTTTTAACAGTATCTCCATTTACAGGTGCAGCACCTGATTTTTGGATAATGATTCCGTTTACACCTGTACATTCGGCCGTTCTGATAATTGCACCAAAATTACGAGCATCTGATATTTGATCTAATATTAAAAACAAAGGTTTTTTACCGTTTTCCAAAACAGTTTCAACTAATGTTTCCAAATCAAAAAAGGAAATAGGAGAGATAGTGGCAACTGCTCCCTGGTGATTGTTAGGTGTTAGTTTATTCAGTTTTTCAACAGGAACATAGGAGAAATTGATGTTGGCTCTTTTCATGGCCTTCATTAAATCTTTCATTAATTCCCCAGAGGCTTCTTTTTGAATATATACTTTATCTATACTTGCTCCAGATTGAATCGCTTCAATAATGGCTCTAATTCCGAATATTTGCTGTTCTTTTTCCATGGGGCAAATATATAAAAAAAACATCCCACTATGAGTGAGATGCTTTTTTCTAAATTCGAATATTTTTTAATTAGCAACCTTTTTAAGTTCAAAATTGTACTTTTCGTAAGGTCCAAAATTCATTGATAAAATTATATCACCTGTGCAAGAACCTACAGTTCCAGTACCTGTTACAGGTAGTGATAACCAGCCTGTGTAATTAAGATTTACATTTGAAACTAATGTTACTGTTGAATTAGAAGGGTCGATTGTTACAATATAGTAGGAGTCAGTGTTGTCAATATATGGATTGTTAGTGTTTAAAATTTTAAATTTCAATAATCCAAAATTACTATCATATACTAATGGTACTATTTCACCAGGTTCATAATCAGCCCATGCATCTTCAACAACTTCATAGTTTCCATTAAATTGAGATGCATCATTCAATGGGCATGATATAATATAAGTCAATGCAGGATTATAGTATGACTGATTAGATACGTCTGCTCCATAATTTTTTACTCCTTCATCTGAGTACATTTTTATTATTCTGCCATCTTTTAAAGTCAAATTTGTAGTAATAATTAATCTGTCAGAAACTTGAATATCATCTGCATTATCAATTGAAAAGGCATCATATAGATCGTTTTGATCTAAATGCATAGTGTATGGGAATTCAGTAACATTAGACATAAAAACTTTTCTCTCTACTCCTTCAGAAGTGTAATAAAAACCAACAATATCTGCTGATGCGATATTTCCATAAAGTGGTTCAACTGTGAAGCCTAAATCTATGTTCTCTTCATTTTTGAGAGCAATATAATTTATGGCTTGATCAGATGTGCTCAACTTTGTTAAGTTAGGTGTTGCACCAATAGTTAAATTTTTTTTTGATTTTCCTCCGTCATCTTCACAAGATGCTATTATTGACACTATCAATAATAAAGGCACAATAAGTGATTTTATTTTTTTCATGATATTTTTTTTAGTTAGCCCAAAAGATTTTATATGTTGAAGGGTTTTTTTGGTTTGGCGAGTTAGCATTATTACTTAACTCGTTTTGTGGCCAGTAAAATGAAACTTGGAAATTGTTGTTTAAAACAGTTTGTGAATCATCTAGATCGAATCCATCATCGTTATTAAGTTGGTATTCTGGACTAGTGCTTTTTGGATTTGCTAAAATTGGATAACCTGTTCTTCTGTAATCTGTGTATTGATCTGCAGGATCACCAAAAGTTCCAACCCATTTTTGAGTCATGATTATTTCTAATTTTTTAGCAGTATTAGCATTTGTGAATTCGGTTATTATTTTGCTAATGAAAGTTTCAACTTGAGTAGAACCTGTTAATTCAGGAACTGTTTGAGTTGTTTTACTGTTTGCTACGACCTGATCAACTTTGGCAAAACTAGCTCTTAATGCTGATTCTAAAACATCTGTTACATTTCCAGTTGTTAATATTCCAGTTTGTATTAATTCTGCTTTGATGTATAAATACTCATCGTAAGTTAAGATTCTATGTGGGGCAATTCCTCGTCCAGAAAATTCCTCATCTAAAACAGCAACAGAACCACCTTCGCCATCGTTATATCTTCCACCTGCGGGAAAAATCCCTGGGTATGTATATGAATTTTCGGCACTTTTATCTCTGTCAGGACCTGTGCTTCCAAATCTTATACTGAAAAATCCTGTTGAAGCATCCCAATAATCAGCGTTTGGATCTCCTGTAGTAGCATCTCCTTGGTCAGCTGGAAATTCACCTGGCTGTAATTGGTTATAAAAATAATAATTCATTCTAGGGTCTGGATTACCATTATGAATATTTGGATTAACGCCTTTTAATATTTCATAAAACCATGGACTTTGATAGGTTCCGAATTGGGTACTTTCATAGGATTCTTTGAATAAACTATTTCTTTGGTAAGAAGGAGAAATAGCGTCAAAGTGATTAAATTGAAAATCATCTTCTATTGATTGGAAGAAATTATTTTCTGCAATTAAGGCGTTAAAGCCTGCTGTATCAAAATCCGATGTTAAACGTGTCTGATTGTATAATTTCAATTTGAAAGTATTTGCAAAACGAATCCATTTTTCAGTTTTACCTCCATAAATTAAGTCGTCAGTACTTGGTTTTAAACCTTTTCCTGTCTTTATGTTTGTTTTGGCAGTTTCTATAAGTTGAAAAATTGAGGCATATATCTCCTTTTGATCATCAAACTTAGGAGAAATGATTCCACTAGTTAACTTAGTGGCTTCGCTATAAGGAACATCACCCCATAAATCTACGGCATTTGCCATTATGTAAGCTTTCTCTAACTGAGCAATACCAACATAGATTAAATCTTCACTTTTAGTGCCTTGAGAAATAAGTGTTTCTAAATCAGTTAGTGCTAAATAAGTGGCATTCCAGTCGTTTTCTAAAGGTATGTCGTCAACCTTAACTCCATATTGGTCTTCATCCTCTCTCGAAGTGAATTGATGGGTATAGGTAGATAAGATTCTTCCCATATTGTCATTATAGCCTCCAATTGCTGAAATGCTCACCTGTGTGTTTGTTAATAAAAAATTAAGTGGAGCCACTGTTGGGTAATCTTTATCTGTGTCTACATCTAGGTAATTTTCACAACTTAAAAACATTGTAGAAATTATAGATAGGACTACTATCTTTTTGCTTGATATTATTTTGTTTATGAGTCTCATCTGATTAAAATGTTAAGTTTACTTTAAATCCTAGTCTTTTAGCAGTTGGGGCTGCTGAAGTTTCTATTCCTTGTAATTTACTTGAACCATAGCTGGTTGCTTCAGGGTCAAAATTGGTATATTTAGGAACGTTTGGAGCAAAATACCATAAATTATTTCCAATGATGCTAAAGCTCATTTTTCCAAATGCAGTTTTCTTTAGAATACTATTCGGTACATCATAAGTTAAACTCAATTCTCTTAGTCTAAATACAGTACCATCATATATTGAAGCTTCGTCTACACTGTTGATAGCAAATGTATTTCCACCAGCTGGTGAGAAATATAATTCATTCATACTTAATTGGATTGTATTTGGGATTTTATTTCCTTGACCATCTAATATAGGATTAAGGTCGCTATCAGCATAATAACCTGGAATTATGAAAGTTCTTTCTCTGTTTTCAGTGTCTTTGGTTACTCCTCTTCCTAATAAACTTTGAATGGTTACTGAGCTTATATCGCCGCCTTGTTTCCAGTCAAATTGTGATGCTAAAGTAAATCCTTTGTATTTGAATGTATTGTTAAATGTGATTTTAAAATCTGCATTTGGGTCTCCAATAATTCCTAATTTGGTGTCTTCATAAATAGCGCCTCCATTTTCATTAATTAAGAAGTTACCATCGTTATCGCGCGCAAATTTTGAACCGTAAAATACACCGAAAGGTTGTCCAGGTATGGCATACCCAACTTCATTTGGATCAAGTTGGATTCTTTCTAATCCTTCTCTTAGTTTGGTAACTTCATTTTTGTTTTTTGTAAATAAGGTTCCAAATGTCCATTTAAAATTATCTGTTTGGATAGGTATTAATGTTAAATTGGCTTCTATACCTTTATTTAAAATATCACCTGCATTTGTGTTGTATTCTTGGTAACCAGATGAAGCAGGTACAGTTACTGGTGTTAATAAATCGGTTGTTTTTTTATGATATAAACTTAAATCAAGCATTATTCGACGATTGAAAAATTCCAAATCGGTACCAATTTCAAATTCGTTTGAGAATTCAGGAGTAATTGCTTGATCACCTAGAGTTGTACTATTTCCAATTGTTGGAAGTCCATTAAAGGCATCTCCTAGTTCGTAAGAAATTCTCAAGAATTCAGCATCTATATCTCGTCCTACTCTTGCAAAACTTCCTCTAATTTTTGCAAAAGTTAAAACATCGCTTTTTATATCGAAAGCATCGGTAATAATTGCAGAAGCACTTACAGAAGGGTAGAAGTAGGTATTGTTGTTTTTTGGTAATGAAGAACTCCAGTCTTTTCTTGCTGTTGCATTTAAGAAAAGATAATCATTGTAAGATAAAGTTAAATCCGCAAATACACCTGCATTTCTCTTTTGAGCAGTCTCATCGGTAATGCTTTTTATTGTTTTTACATTTCTTAGGTTGAAAATGTCAGGAACAATAAATTCATTTCCAAGATTGGTTTGTCTCGTAAATTCGTTTTGTAGTAAGTTGTTACCAATGATTGCTGCTAAATTAATTTTATCTGTTAAATCATAGTTGAAATTAATTAATAAAGTAGACTCAATATCTTGATTCATGTAAAAGTCTTTTTTAAGAGAACCTTTTCCATTATCAGCTCGTGAGCCAATATCTCTGACTTCATCACGATTAAGTTTGTAGTTGTTGATACCTACTCTATAAGAGGCTGAAATATTTTTATTAAACGTATAGTTTAGATTTAAACCAGCAACTATCCTGTCTGTGTTTGTTGTAATTTGATCGTGTTTCCAAGACCACATCGGATGATCGTATCCTGTTCCGTTTGGAATTACGGATGCTCCGGTTATTGGATCTTCATATGGTAGGTTGAAATCCCAGTTACGTGCTAAAAATAAAGTTCTTGCAAATGATGATGCTGCTCCATCATATTGATTTTCTCCAAAGAAACCACCAATTTGTTTTGTTTTAGAATAACTAAAATTAGAGCCAACGGTTAATTTTTTGCTTAATTTAAAGTTTCCACCAGCAGACATATATGTTCTATCGTAAGAGTTGTAAGGGATATATCCGTCTTGTGACATATTAGATAATGTTGCGTTGAAATTACCATCTTCTCCAGAGTAATTAAATCCAATTGTTTTATCTAATACAAGTCCTGTTCTAAATAAATCTTTTACATTATTTGGTTTTGCTACATAAGGAACTGTAGCTCCAAACTTATCTGGGAATGCAGCAAGTAATGATGGCCAAGTAGGTATGGTTTCTAATGAATCAAAACGTGCTCCCCATGAACCGTTCACATTTCCATATTCAAATAGTGTTCCGGCTCCATATGTATTTTGATATTCAGGAAGATTTGCTATAGTTTCAAAATATGAACCAATTCCGACGTTTACATTTAATTTTTCTGTTTTTTTGAATTTAGAAGAGCCTGATTTAGTCGTAATAACGATAACACCATTCATTGCTCTTGATCCATAGAGCGCGGCAGCTGCAGTACTCTTAAGTACATTGATCTCCGCAATATCGTTAGGGTCTAATGTTGATAGAGCACTTTCGTAACCACCACCACCAGTTACTTGACTAGAACTAGTTACTTGGTTATTACTGTATGCGACACCATCAACAATGATTAAAGGATTTGTGTTTCCTGTTAATGAATTGGTTCCTCTAATCGTGATTTGGTTGGCAGCACCAGCAACGCCTGTTGAAAAATTAACATTTACACCTGCAACTTTTCCAGAAAGAGCTCTTGTTAAATCAGGTTCGGATGTTTCAGTAATATTTTCTGATTTTACTGAGCTAGTAGAGTAACCAAGTTTTTTTGGATTCCTTTTAATTCCGAATGCTGTAACGACTACACCCTCAAGCTCTACCGCATCGTCAATCAGAGTTACTGAAATTGTGGTTGAGTTTGCTAGCTTTTCTTGTGTTTTCATTCCTATAAAGCTAAAGATCAGTGTTTGCGATGCTGAAGCTTTGATTTTGAATTTTCCATCAAAATCGGTCTGTGTTCCAAGCTGTGTTCCTTTGATTAAAATACTAACGCCTGGTAGTGGAAGTCCTGCTTTATCATTAACAGTACCACTTACGATTCTTTCTTGTGAGTAAGAAAGTTGGAATATCATTACGATAAATAATGATAGTAACGCATTTAGTTTTGGGTTCATTGAATGTGGGTTTTGGGTTCTTGTAAGCAAAAATCTTAATAAATTGTTAATTCTCCAAATTCAAAATGAAGTATTTTATGCGTGCATATCAAATTTAACATTTAACAATTTTATTTTAATATGTTATAAAAGTGATATTGATGATTAATTTAGTTTGATTTTTGTGTGATTGTTGAGTGATTTTTTTTAAAAATTTTGGTTTTGTTATAGGTTCTTTTTGTTTTTCTGACTTTTTTTTGGGGTTATTTGATTTGTTAAAAACAATCTCTTTGAAAATTAATGAATTAACATTTGTAGAGTAAAAAATAATTTATACATTTGCAACCCCGTAAAAAGCGGGAATTTAATTTACATAATAATTTTTAGTATTAATTATGCCAACAATTCAACAATTAGTAAGAACTGGAAGAACTCAGATAACTAAGAAGAGTAAATCGGTTGCTTTAGATTCTTGTCCTCAAAGAAGAGGGGTTTGTACGCGTGTTTACACTACTACACCAAAGAAACCAAACTCAGCGATGCGTAAAGTTGCGCGTGTGCGTTTGACAAATGGTAATGAAGTGAATGCTTATATCCCGGGTGAAGGTCACAATCTACAAGAGCACTCGATAGTATTAGTTAGGGGTGGAAGGGTAAAAGATTTACCAGGAGTTAGATATCACATCGTTCGTGGTGCGCTTGATACATCAGGTGTTGCTGGAAGAACGCAAAGAAGATCTAAGTATGGTGCTAAACGCCCAAAAGAAGCAAAAAAGTAATTTAAAACGTTAAGAGTTAGAGGTTAGGAGTTAAGGGGTTGAGTCGGAGCTTTGGTTTTGATTAGTAACACATAACATTTAACGGATAACCCGAAACTTTTTATTAAAAAAAAGACATGAGAAAAAGACAGGCCAAAAAAAGACCTCTTTTGCCAGATCCAAGATTTAATGATCAATTGGTAACACGTTTTGTGAATAACTTAATGTGGGATGGTAAAAAATCTACAGCTTTTAAAGTGTTTTATGATGCAATTGATATCATTGAAACTAAAAAGCAAAATGACGAGAAAACTTCATTAGAAATCTGGAAAGATGCTTTAACTAACGTTATGCCTCACGTAGAAGTACGTAGTCGTCGTGTTGGTGGAGCTACATTTCAAATTCCAATGCAAATTCGCCCAGACAGAAAAATTTCTATGGCAATGAAATGGTTGATCCTTTATGCTAGAAGAAGAAATGAAAAGTCTATGGCGCAAAGATTGGCTTCTGAGTGTTTAGCTGCGGCTAAAGAAGAAGGGGCAGCTGTTAAGAAAAGAATGGATACTCACAAGATGGCAGAAGCTAATAAGGCTTTCTCTCATTTTAGATTTTAATTCATAGAGAAATGGCTAGAGATTTAAAATATACAAGAAATATCGGAATTGCGGCTCACATTGATGCTGGTAAAACAACTACAACTGAGCGTATTCTTTTTTATACAGGTAAGTCACATAAGATTGGTGAGGTGCACGATGGTGCTGCAACAATGGACTGGATGGCACAAGAGCAAGAAAGAGGTATTACAATTACTTCTGCTGCTACAACTTGTGAGTGGAATTTTCCAACGGAGCAAGGTAAGTTGTTGCCAGAATCGTTACCATACCATTTTAATATTATTGATACTCCTGGACACGTTGACTTTACTGTTGAGGTAAACCGTTCTTTACGTGTATTGGATGGATTGGTTTTCTTGTTTTCTGCTGTTGATGGTGTTGAGCCACAATCAGAAACTAACTGGAGACTTGCTGATCAATACAAAGTTCCTCGTATGGGGTTTGTTAACAAAATGGACCGTCAGGGATCTAACTTTTTGGCAGTTTGTCAGCAAGTTAAAGATATGTTGAAATCAAATGCTGTTGCTATTACTTTGCCAATCGGTGAAGAAAATGATTTCAAAGGAGTTGTTGATTTAGTGAAAAACCAAGCTATCGTTTGGCATGACGCTACTCAGGGAGCAACTTTTGATATCGTAGATATTCCTGCTGATATGATTGATGATGTGAAGCATTATCGTTCTATTCTTATCGAAGAAATCGCTACTTATGACGAGAATCTTTTAGATAAGTATATGGAGGATGAGAACTCTATTACAGAAGAAGAGATTAACACTGCTCTAAGAGCTGCTGTTATGGATATGGCTATCATTCCTATGATTGCTGGTTCTTCTTTCAAAAATAAAGGAGTTCAATTCATGTTAGATGCAGTATGTAAATATTTGCCTTCTCCATTAGATAAAGAAGGAATTCAAGGTATTCATCCTGATGATGCTGAGTTATTGGAAGAAGATCAAACTAAAATCTTGCGTAAGCCAGATGTTAAAGAGCCGTTTGCTGCTTTAGCATTTAAAATTGCTACTGACCCATTCGTAGGTCGTTTAGCTTTTTTCCGTGCTTATTCAGGAAGATTAGATGCTGGTTCTTATGTTTTGAATACTCGTTCAGGAAATAAAGAAAGGATTTCTCGTATCTACCAAATGCACGCTAACAAACAAAATCCAATTGAGTATATCGAAGCTGGAGATATTGGAGCTGCTGTAGGATTTAAGGATATTAAAACTGGAGATACATTGTGTGATGAAAAACACCCAATTATTCTTGAGTCTATGAAATTCCCTGCACCGGTAATTGGTATTGCTATTGAGCCTAAAACTAAGGCTGACGTAGATAAAATGGGTATGGCTTTGGCTAAATTAGCTGAGGAGGATCCAACATTTACAGTTAGAACTGATGAGGCTTCAGGGCAAACAATTATCTCAGGTATGGGTGAGCTTCACTTGGATATCTTGGTAGATCGTATGAAACGTGAATTTAAAGTTGAGGTGAATCAAGGTGAGCCTCAGGTAGAGTACAAAGAAGCGTTTACAAAATCTGCTCAACACAGAGAGGTTTATAAGAAACAATCTGGAGGTCGTGGTAAATTCGGTGATATCGTATTTAGAGTTGAGCCTGCTGATGAAGTTGATG
Source organism: Flavobacterium flavipallidum (assembly GCF_038289905.1). Classification (NCBI taxonomy): domain Bacteria; kingdom Pseudomonadati; phylum Bacteroidota; class Flavobacteriia; order Flavobacteriales; family Flavobacteriaceae; genus Flavobacterium; species Flavobacterium flavipallidum. The sequence continues at coordinate 44,560 of NZ_JBBYHU010000004.1, forward strand.
GTAAGCCGTTTGTTGGATTGCAATTTGTTAACGAAGTTAAAGGTGGTAACGTTCCTAAAGAATATATTCCTGCTGTTGAAAAAGGTTTCCGTGAAGCTATGAAAACAGGTCCTTTGGCTGGTTACCAAGTTGATAGTTTAAAAGTGACTTTATTAGACGGATCTTTCCACCCGGTGGATTCTGATGCTCTTTCTTTTGAATTAGCTGCTAGAATGGGTTATAGAGAAGTTGCTAAAGCTGCTGGAGCTGTTATTCTTGAGCCAATCATGAAAATGGAGGTTATTACACCTGAAGAAAACATGGGGGATATCGTAGGTGATATCAACCGTCGTAGAGGTCAGGTTAATGACATGGGTGATAGAAATGGTGCGAAAACTATTAAAGCTGATGTGCCTTTGTCAGAAATGTTTGGTTATGTAACTACATTAAGAACATTGTCTTCTGGTAGAGCGACTTCTACAATGGAATTCTCTCACTATTCAGAAACGCCTTCTAATATTTCAGAAGCAGTAATTAAAAAAGCAAAAGGAAACGCTTAATCTTTAAGAAAATGAGTCAAAAAATCAGAATAAAATTAAAATCTTACGATCATATGTTGGTAGATAAGTCTGCTGAGAAGATTGTAAAAACGGTTAAGACTACCGGAGCAGTGGTAACAGGACCAATTCCTTTGCCAACTCACAAAAAATTATTTACAGTATTGCGTTCTCCGCACGTAAATAAAAAAGCAAGAGAACAATTTGAAGTAATGTCATATAAGAGATTGATTGATATTTATTCATCTTCATCTAAAACTATCGATGCTTTAATGAAATTAGAATTACCTAGTGGAGTTGAAGTAGAAATCAAAGTTTAAGGTTTTTTTTCAAGAGTAAATTAGAGCACTTCGTTTAAGTGAAAAGTTTTTTTGGATTGTGTGTAAATAAGTTATACTTTTGCACCACTTTTTAAAACAGCTCACTTAAACGATTGTGTTCTGTTTTTATATTTAATAATTAATAATTAATATTTATGTCTGGGTTAATTGGTAAAAAAATCGGCATGACTAGTCTTTTTGATGAGAACGGGAAGAATATTCCTTGTACTGTTATTGAAGCAGGTCCATGTGTCGTTACCCAAGTCAGAACCAACGAGGTTGACGGGTATGAAGCGTTGCAACTTGGTTTCGATGACAAAAACGAGAAACATTCCACTAAAGCGGCTTTAGGTCACTTTAAAAAAGCTGGAACTGTTGCTAAGAAAAAAGTCGTTGAATTCAAAGATTTTGCAACTGAACAAAAATTAGGAGATCTTATCGATGTTTCTATTTTTGAAGAAGGAGAATTTGTAGATGTACAAGGTGTGTCTAAAGGTAAAGGTTTTCAAGGTGTTGTAAAACGTCACGGATTCGGTGGGGTTGGACAAGCGACACATGGTCAACATAACCGTTTGAGAGCACCAGGTTCTGTAGGAGCTTCTTCTTATCCATCTAGAGTATTCAAAGGAATGCGTATGGCTGGAAGAACAGGAGGAGAAAATGTAAAAGTTCAAAACCTTAGAGTTTTAAAAGTAGTGGCTGATAAGAACCTACTTGTTATTAAAGGATGTGTTCCTGGTCATAACAACTCTTATGTAATCATTCAGAAGTAATGGAAGTAAAAGTATTAGATTTCAACGGAAAAGATACTGGAAGAAAAGTTCAACTTTCTGATTCAGTATTCGCAATTGAGCCAAATAATCATGCGGTATATCTTGATGTGAAGCAATATCTTGCTAATCAAAGACAAGGAACGCATAAAGCTAAAGAAAGAGCTGAAGTTGCGGGAAGTACTCGTAAGATTAAAAAGCAAAAAGGAACAGGTACAGCTCGTGCAGGTTCTGCTAAATCACCTGTTTTTAAAGGTGGAGGAACTATTTTTGGGCCTAGACCAAGAAGTTATTCATTTAAATTGAATAAAAACTTGAAACGTTTGGCTAGAAAGTCAGCTTTCTCTATCAAAGCAAAAGAAGCAAACATTATCGTTCTTGAAGACTTTAATTTTGACACTCCAAGCACTAAAAATTTCGTTAATGTTTTGAAAGCTTTAGAGTTAGAAAATAAAAAATCATTATTTGTGTTGGGTGATACCAATAAAAATGTATATTTGTCGTCACGTAATTTAAAAGCGTCTAATGTTGTAAGTAACTCAGAATTAAGCACTTACGCTATTTTGAATGCTAATAATTTAGTGCTTTTAGAGAGTTCTTTGGAGGTAATTGAAGAAAATTTAAGTAAATAATAGGATATGAGCATCATAATAAAACCTATAGTAACGGAAAAAGTAACCAAAGAAAGTGAAGTTTTAAACCGTTTTGGATTTGTAGTTGACAAAAAAGCAAACAAAGTTGAAATTAAGAAAGCTGTTGAAGCTGCTTATGGAGTAAACGTGGTGAGTGTTAACACAATTAATGTAAGACCGGATAGAACTACAAAATACACTAAAAGTGGTTTAATCAGTGGAAAAACAAATGCTTATAAAAAAGCAATTGTTCAAGTACAAGAAGGAGAAACAATTGATTTTTACAACAATATCTAAGATATTAATAAGATATAACAATGTCAGTAAGAAAATTAAAACCTATTACCGCAGGTCAGCGATTTAGAGTTGTGAATGGTTATGACGCCATTACAACTGATAAGCCGGAACGCTCTTTGATAGCGCCGATAAAAAACTCTGGAGGTAGAAATAGTCAAGGAAAGATGACCATGCGTTATACGGGTGGTGGTCACAAGCAGAGATACCGTATCATTGATTTCAAAAGAACTAAAGATGGAATTCCAGCTACAGTGAAATCAATTGAGTACGATCCAAACAGAACTGCTTTTATTGCTTTATTAGCTTATGCTGATGGAGAAAAAACCTATGTTATTGCTCAAAATGGATTGAAAGTTGGTCAGAAATTAGTTTCTGGTGCTGATGCTCAACCAGAAATTGGTAATACTTTACCATTGAGTAAAATTCCTCTAGGAACTGTTATCTCTTGTATTGAGTTACGTCCAGGACAAGGAGCTGTAATCGCTCGTTCTGCTGGAACTTTCGCTCAATTAATGGCAAGAGATGGAAAATATGCTACAATTAAAATGCCTTCTGGAGAAACAAGATTGATCTTGTTGACTTGTTCAGCTACAATTGGAGCAGTATCTAACTCAGATCATCAATTAGTAGTATCTGGTAAAGCAGGTAGAACTAGATGGTTAGGTAGAAGACCAAGAACAAGACCAGTTGCGATGAACCCTGTTGATCACCCAATGGGAGGTGGTGAAGGTCGTTCTTCTGGAGGACATCCACGTTCAAGAAATGGAGTACCAGCTAAAGGTTATAGAACTCGTTCTCCGAAAAATCCGAGTAATAAGTATATCGTAGAACGTAGAAAGAAATAATTAAGATATGGCACGTTCATTAAAAAAAGGACCTTTCGTTCATTATAAATTAGAGAAGAAAGTAGAAGAAAACATCGCAGGTGGAAATAAAGGAGTTGTTAAGACTTGGTCTAGAGCTTCTATGATTACTCCTGACTTTGTTGGACAAACTATCGCAGTTCATAACGGTCGTCAATTTGTACCTGTTTACGTAACTGAGAATATGGTAGGACATAAATTAGGAGAATTTTCACCAACTAGATCTTTTAGAGGTCATGCTGGAGCAAAAAATAAAGGTAAAAAATAAAAGAAGCAATGGGAGTTCGTAAAAGAGAAACAGCAGATGCGAGAAAAGAGGCTAATAAGTCTATTGCTTTCGCAAAATTGAATAACTGCCCTACTTCACCTAGAAAAATGCGCTTAGTAGCGGACTTGGTAAGAGGTCAGAAGGTAGAAAAAGCACTTAACATATTGAAATTCAGTTCTAAAGAAGCTTCAAGAAAATTAGAAAAACTATTATTATCAGCAATCAATAACTGGGAGCAAAAAAATAGTGAAGGTAATTTAGAAGAAGCTGGATTATTTGTTAAAGAGATCAGAGTAGATGGTGGAATGATGTTGAAAAGACTTCGTCCAGCTCCGCAAGGTCGTGCACACAGAATCAGAAAACGTTCTAATCACGTAACAATCGTGTTAGGAGCTATTAATAACACACAAGCAAATTAATAACAAGATGGGACAAAAGACAAATCCAATTGGAAATAGACTTGGTATCATCAGAGGATGGGACTCTAACTGGTATGGTGGAAATGATTACGGTGATAAATTAGCCGAAGATCACAAAATCAGAAAGTATGTTCATGCTCGTTTATCAAAAGCTAGTGTATCTAAAGTAATTATCGAGAGAACTTTAAAACTTGTAACCGTTACTATCACTACGGCTCGTCCAGGTATCATTATTGGTAAAGGAGGTCAAGAGGTAGACAAGTTAAAAGAAGAACTTAAGAAAGTTACTGACAAAGAGGTTCAAATTAACATCTTTGAAATTAAAAGACCTGAGTTAGATGCTTATTTAGTTGCAACAAGCATCGCTCGTCAAATCGAAAGCCGTATTTCTTACAGACGTGCAATCAAAATGGCTATTGCTGCTTCTATGCGTATGAACGCTGAAGGTATCAAAGTTTTGATTTCTGGTCGTTTAAATGGTGCTGAGATGGCGCGTTCAGAAGGTTTCAAAGAAGGAAGAATTCCTTTGTCAACTTTCAGAGCTGATATTGATTATGCACTTGCTGAAGCACATACTACTTATGGTAGAATGGGTATCAAAGTGTGGATCATGAAAGGTGAGGTTTACGGAAAGAGAGAATTATCTCCTCTTGCTGGAATGGATAAAAAACAATCTAGTGGTAAAGGTGGTGATGCTCCTCGTGGAAAATCTAACTTTTCAAAAGGTGGTAAATCAGACGCTCGTAAAAGAAAGTAATTTTTAAATTAAAGAAAAATGTTACAGCCTAAAAGAACAAAATACCGTAAGGTACAAAAAGGTAGAATGAAAGGTAATGCTCAAAGAGGGCATGAACTTTCTAACGGAATGTTTGGTATTAAATCTGTTCACGAAGATGGTGCGTTTCTTACTTCACGTCAAATCGAGGCAGCTCGTATCGCAGCTACTCGTTACATGAAGAGAGAGGGACAATTATGGATTAAAATATTTCCAGATAAACCAATCACTAAGAAACCTCTAGAGGTACGTATGGGTAAAGGAAAAGGAGCCGTAGAATACTGGGCTGCTGTTGTTAAACCTGGAAGAATTATGTTTGAAGTTGGTGGAGTTCCATTATCAGTTGCAAAAGAGGCTTTACGTCTTGCAGCTCAAAAACTACCAGTTAAAACTAAATTTGTTGTTGCTAGAGATTTCGAAGCATAATTTTATATTATTATGAAACAATCAGAAATAAAAGGTCTTTCTGCAGCACAGTTGCAAGAGAATCTTAGCCAGGCTAAGAAAGCTTATGCTAACCTAAAATTAGCTCACGCTATATCTCCAATTGAAAATCCACTTCAAATTAGAAGTTTGAGAAGATCAATTGCTAGATTGGCTACAGAGCTTACTAAAAGAGACTTGCAATAATTTGTAATCTGCGAAAGATGGAAAAAAGAAATTTAAGAAAAGAAAGAATTGGGGTTGTTACTTCAAACAAAATGGATAAATCTATTGTTGTTTCTCAAGTAACTAGAGTAAAACACCCGCTATACGGAAAATTCGTATTGAAAACAAAGAAATTTGTTGCACATGACGAAACAAACGACTGTAACATTGGAGATACTGTAAGAATTAGCGAAACGCGTCCTTTAAGTAAATCTAAATGTTGGAGATTAGTTGAAATCTTAGAAAGAGCTAAATAATTATGGTACAACAAGAATCAAGATTAAAAGTAGCAGATAACACGGGTGCTAAAGAAGTTTTAACTATCCGTGTTTTAGGAGGTACTAAAAGAAGATATGCCTCTGTTGGTGATAAGATTGTAGTATCTATTAAAGATTCAACTCCAAACGGAAACGTAAAAAAAGGAGCTGTATCAACTGCAGTTGTAGTACGTACTAAAAAAGAAGTGAGAAGAGCTGATGGTTCTTACATCCGTTTCGATGACAATGCTTGTGTTTTATTGAATGCAGCAGGAGAAATGAGAGGAACTCGTGTTTTTGGTCCGGTAGCAAGAGAACTTCGTGAAAAACAATTCATGAAAATTGTATCATTAGCACCAGAAGTGCTTTAATTCGTTATAAGATGATAAAGCTAAAAATAAAATCAGGTGACATCGTAAGAGTAATTGCTGGAGACCATAAAGGTGCTGAAGGTAAAGTTTTAAGTGTTGACCGTGAGAAAAACAAAGCGATTGTTGAAGGTGTAAACTTAGTGTCTAAACACACTAAGCCTAGTGCAAAAAATCCTCAAGGAGGAATCGTTAAGAAAGAAGCTCCTATCCAAATTTCTAACATCTCTTTAATTGATCCTAAAACTAAGGAAACAACAAGAGTAGGTGTAAGAGTTGAAGGAGATAAGAAAGTAAGATTTTCAAAAAAATCTAATCAAGTACTATAGTAATGGCGTATATACCTAGATTAAAAGAGGAATATAAGAACAGAGTAATCTCTGCTCTTACAGAAGAATTCGGTTATAAAAACGTAATGCAAGTTCCTAAATTGGAAAAAATCGTTTTAAGCCGTGGAGTTGGTGCAGCTGTATCTGACAAAAAATTAATCGACTATGCAGTTGAGGAATTGACTAAGATCACTGGACAAAAAGCAGTTTCTACAATCTCTAAGAAAGACGTTGCGTCTTTCAAATTGAGAAAAGGAATGCCGATTGGAGCAAAAGTTACTTTACGTGGAGAAAGAATGTATGAGTTCTTAGACAGATTAATTACATCTGCTTTGCCACGTGTAAGAGATTTTAACGGTATCAAAGCTACTGGTTTTGATGGAAGAGGAAACTACAATCTTGGAGTTTTAGAGCAAATCATTTTTCCAGAAATTGATATTGACAAAGTGAACAAGATTTCAGGAATGGATATCACTTTTGTTACTACTGCTCAAACAGATAAAGAAGCAAAGTCATTATTGGCTGAATTAGGTTTACCTTTTAAAAAGAATTAAGACATGGCTAAAGAATCAATGAAAGCCCGCGAGGTTAAGAGAGAAAAAACGGTAGAAAAGTATGCTGAGAAAAGAAAAGCTTTGATAGAAGCTGGCGATTTCGTAGGTTTGCAAAAATTACCAAAAAATGCTTCACCAGTTCGTTTACACAATCGTTGTAAATTAACAGGTAGACCAAGAGGGTACATGCGTCAATTCGGTATTTCACGTGTAACTTTCCGTGAAATGGCTAATAATGGATTGATACCAGGTGTTAAAAAAGCAAGCTGGTAACAAATTGAATTTTAATTGGTTAAAGGTTCGATGAGAGAGACTCGGAGAAAACCATAACCGCAAATTAATAAATATGAATACAGATCCTATTGCAGATTATTTAACGCGAGTTAGAAACGCTGTGGCTGCAAACCACAAAGTTGTTGAGATTCCGGCATCTAATCTAAAAAAAGAGATAACTAAGATTTTATTTGATCAAGGTTATATCTTAAGTTACAAATTTGAAGAGAACACTGTTCAAGGTTCTATCAAAATTGCTTTGAAGTACGATAAAGATACTAAAGAGCCAGTTATTAAAGATATCCAAAGAATTAGTAAGCCAGGTTTGCGTAAATATTCAAGTTCTGCAAACATTCCTAGAATCCTTAATGGATTAGGTATTGCTATTGTTTCTACATCAAAAGGTTTGATGACTGGAAAGAAAGCTAAGCAATTAAATGTAGGTGGTGAAGTAATTTGCTACGTATACTAATTTAAAAAGACTTATTAAGATGTCAAGAATAGGAAAAAGTCCAATTGTAATCCCTGCTGGAGTAACTGTAGAAGTTAAAGACGGTATCATTACAGTAAAAGGAAAAAATGGTCAACTAACACAGGAGTTTTCGGATGTAACTGTAAAAGTTGAAGGTGATCAAGTTTTAGTAGAAAGATCATCTGATCACAAAGATCAAAGAGCAAAACATGGTTTGTACAGATCTTTAATCAATAATATGATTGTTGGTGTAACTGATGGCTTTACAAAATCTTTAGAATTGGTAGGAGTAGGTTATAGAGCTTCTAACCAAGGACAAAAATTAGATTTAGCTCTTGGATTTTCTCATAATATTGTTTTAGAAGTTGCTCCAGAAGTAATTGTAGAAACTATATCTGAAAAAGGTAAGAACCCAATTGTAAAATTAACATCTTATGATAAACAACTTTTAGGAGCTGTTGCTGCGAAAATCAGAGGTTTCCGTAGACCAGAACCATACAAAGGAAAAGGTGTTAAATTTGTAGGTGAAGTATTAAGAAGAAAAGCAGGTAAATCAGCTTAAAAAATAAGATTATGTCATTAACAAAACCTGAAAGAAGACAGCGAATCAGATTCAGAATCAGAAAAACAGTTAGCGGTACAGCTGCTGCTCCAAGATTGTCTGTATTTAGAAGTAACAAAGAAATTTATGCTCAATTAATTGATGACGTAAATGGAGTTACATTATTATCTGCTTCTTCAAGAGAGAAAGAAATAGGAAAAGGTACTAACGTTGAAGTTGCAGCTGCAGTTGGAAAACTTGTTGCAGAGAAAGCGTTAAAAGCTGGGGTTGATACAGTAAAATTCGATAGAGGAGGTTACTTATACCACGGTCGTATAAAATCATTAGCAGATGGCGCAAGAGCCGCTGGACTTAAATTCTAATATATTATGTCTAAATACAAAAATGTAGAATTAGTAAAACCAAGTGGTCTTGAATTAAAGGATCGTCTGGTAAGTGTTAATCGTGTTACTAAGGTTACAAAAGGAGGTAGAGCTTTTGGTTTTTCTGCTATTGTAGTTGTAGGTGATGAAAACGGAGTTGTTGGACACGGATTAGGAAAATCTAAAGATGTTTCTGAAGCAATCGCGAAAGCGGTGGAAGATGCTAAGAAAAACTTAGTGAGAATTCCTTTGAATGGTCAATCAGTTCCTCACGAACAAAAAGGTAAATTTGGTGGTGCACGTGTATTCTTAATTCCTGCTTCTCATGGTACAGGAGTTATTGCTGGTGGAGCTGTTCGTTCAGTTCTTGAATCAGTAGGTATTCATGATGTATTATCAAAATCTCAAGGATCATCAAATCCTCACAACGTAGTAAAAGCTACTTTTGATGCTTTATTACAAATGAGAAGTGCTCATACTGTTGCAAAACAAAGAGGAGTATCTTTAGAGAAAGTTTTTAAAGGTTAATTCAAGGAAATTATGGCTAAATTATTAGTAAAACAAGTTAGAAGTAAAATCAACTGTCCACTTGATCAAAAAAGAGGATTAGAGGCTTTAGGTCTACGTAAAATGGGTCAGGTTGTAGAGCATGACTCAAACCCTGCAATCCTTGGGATGATAAACAAAGTTAAACACTTAGTTTCTGTTGAAGAAGCTAAATAACAAATACTGTTATGAATTTAAGTAACTTACAACCAGCTGAAGGGTCTACGCACAATCAAAATAAAAGAGTAGGTAGAGGAGAAGGTTCTGGAAAAGGTGGTACTGCTGCACGTGGTCACAAAGGAGCTAAATCTCGTTCTGGATATTCTAAAAAGATTGGTTTTGAAGGAGGTCAAATGCCACTTCAAAGACGTGTACCAAAGTTTGGTTTTAAAAACATCAATCGTAAAGAATACGAAGGTGTAAATCTTGATACGCTTCAATTATTGGTAGATAATGGAATTGTTACAGATACTGTTGATATGACAGTTTATGTTGAAAACCGTTTAGCTACTAAAAACGAGATTGTAAAGATTTTAGGAAGAGGAGAATTGAAAGCTAAATTAAAAGTATCTGCTCACAAATTTACCGCTACTGCAAAAGCTGCTATCGAAGCTGCTGGTGGAGAGGCTGTAACACTATAATTTTTCAATCAGTATGAAGAAATTTTTTGAATCATTAAGTAATGTTTGGAAAATCGAAGAACTAAAAAATAGAATTCTATTAACTTTAGGATTACTTTTAGTTTATCGTTTTGGAGCACACGTTACTCTTCCAGGAATTGACGCTACACAATTAAACAGTCTTGCTGGCCAAACTGAAAAAGGTATTGGATCAATTTTAGATATGTTTACTGGAGGAGCTTTTTCTAAAGCGTCAGTTTTTGCTTTAGGAATTATGCCTTATATTTCTGCATCTATCGTTGTACAGCTTATGGGAATAGCTATTCCTTATTTGCAAAAATTACAAAGTGATGGAGAAAGTGGTAGAAAAAAGATTAATCAAATTACACGTTGGTTAACTATCGTTATTACTTTAGTTCAAGGTCCAACTTATATTTATAATCTTTACCGAACTTTACCAGGAGGTGCATTTTTATTAGGTTTTGATTCTTTTGAATTCTTATTTTCTTCAGTAATTATCTTAGTTACAGGTACAATTTTTGCCATGTGGTTAGGAGAAAAGATAACTGATAAGGGAATTGGTAACGGTATTTCACTTTTAATTATGGTGGGTATTTTAGCAAGATTTCCTCAAGCATTTATTCAAGAATTTACAACTAGAGTTACAAACAACAATGGAGGTCCAATGTTGTTAGTACTTGAAATAATTATTTGGCTTTTAGTTATCATTGCTTGTGTTTTGTTAACTATGGCTATTCGAAAAATACCAGTTCAGTATGCTCGTCGTACTGCATCTGGTGATTTTGAACAAGATATGTTAGGTGGAAATAGACAATGGATCCCTTTGAAATTGAATGCTTCTGGGGTTATGCCAATCATTTTTGCTCAAGCAATTATGTTTATTCCTGCTGCTTTAGCGGGATTGTCTAAGTCCGATGCTTCACAATCTATTGTAGGTGCTTTTAGTAATATGTTCGGTTTTTGGTATAATTTTGTATTCGCTCTTTTAATTATTGTGTTTACATATTTTTATACTGCAATTACAGTTCCTACTAATAAAATGTCAGACGATCTTAAAAGAAGTGGCGGTTTTATTCCAGGTGTTAGACCAGGTGCTGAAACTTCTGATTTTCTAGACAAAGTGATGTCTTTGATAACTTTTCCAGGTTCTTTATTTCTTGCTCTAATAGCTGTGTTCCCGGCCATAGTTGTAAGTCTTATGGATGTTCAACAATCTTGGGCAATGTTTTTTGGAGGTACCTCATTAATTATTATGGTAGGTGTTGCAATTGACACAATTCAACAAATCAACTCATACTTGTTGAATAAACATTATGATGGTTTAATGAAAAGCGGAAAAAATAGAAAAGCAGTAGCTTAATATTATGGCAAAACAATCAGCAATAGAACAAGACGGATCAATCATTGAAGCATTGTCAAATGCGATGTTCCGTGTAGAATTAGAGAATGGACACGTTGTAATTGCTCATATTTCTGGAAAAATGCGTATGCATTACATCAAGTTATTACCTGGTGATAAAGTGAAATTAGAAATGAGTCCTTACGATTTGTCAAAAGCAAGAATTACTTATAGATATTAAAGATATTCACAATGAAAGTAAGAGCATCAGTAAAAAAGAGAAGTGCCGAGTGCATTATCGTACGTAGAAAAGGTAGATTATACGTAATAAACAAAAAGAATCCTAGATTTAAACAAAGACAAGGATAATTATGGCAAGAATAGCAGGGGTAGACATCCCAAAAAACAAGAGAGGTGTTATTGCACTTACCTATATCTTCGGATTAGGAAAAAGTAGAGCTATTGAGATTTTAGAAAAAGCTCAAGTAAGCCAAGATAAAAAAGTTCAAGATTGGAATGACGACGAGATTGGAGCAATCCGTGAGGCAGTTGGAACTTTCAAAATTGAAGGAGAATTGCGTTCTGAGATTTCTTTAAACATTAAACGTTTAATGGATATTGGTTGTTACAGAGGAATCCGTCACAGATCTGGTCTTCCTTTAAGAGGACAAAGAACTAAAAACAACTCTAGAACTAGAAAAGGTAAAAGAAAAACTGTTGCTAACAAGAAAAAAGCAACTAAATAATAAGTAATATGGCTAAAGCAACTACAAAAAAACGTAAAGTTATCGTTGAATCAACGGGAGAAGCTCATATTTCTGCTACCTTCAATAACATCATCATTTCTTTGACTAACAAAAAAGGTGAAGTTATTTCTTGGTCTTCAGCTGGTAAAATGGGTTTTAGAGGTTCTAAAAAGAACACTCCATATGCAGCTCAAATGGCCGCAGAAGATTGTAGTAAAGTGGCTCTTGAAGCTGGATTGAAAAAAGTTAAGGTTTATGTAAAAGGACCAGGTAACGGACGTGAGTCTGCTATCCGTTCTATTCATAACGGTGGAATCGAAGTAACTGAAATTATTGACGTTACTCCAATGCCACACAACGGATGTCGTCCTCCAAAGAGACGTAGAGTTTAATAAATCAATTTAAGTATAACTAGGTGGAAGTACGATTATCGAAGGATATGACCTGAATTCATAATCTCCACCTTAATTAATTCATTAGAAATGGCAAGATATACTGGTCCTAAAACTAGAATTGCTCGTAAATTTGGCGAAGCAATTTTCGGAGACGATAGAGCTTTCGAAAAAAGAAATTACCCTCCTGGACAACACGGGATGGCTAAAAAAAGAGGTAAAAAATCTGAATACGCAATCCAATTAATGGAGAAGCAAAAAGCTAAATATTCTTATGGAATTTTAGAAAAACAATTCAGAGGTTTATTCAAAAAAGCATCAGCTACTAAAGGAGTTACTGGTGAGGTTCTTTTACAATTATGTGAGGCAAGATTGGATAACGTAGTGTTCAGAATGGGAATTGCTCCATCTAGAAGAGGTGCAAGACAATTAGTTTCTCACAGACACATTACTGTTAACGGTGAAGTTGTAAATATTCCTTCTTACCATCTTAAAGCTGGTGATAAAGTTGCTGTTCGTGAAAAATCTAAATCTTTAGAAGCAATCGAACGTTCTTTATCTAATTCAAGTCAAGTTTATGAGTGGATTACTTGGAACAATGATACTAAAGAAGGTACTTTCGTAGCTGTACCTGCTAGAATCCAAATTCCAGAAAACATTAAAGAACAATTAATCGTAGAGTTGTACAACAAATAATAATTGACTTAGTCGAAATTTATGGCAATATTTAATTTTCAAAAGCCCGATAAAGTTATCATGATCGATTCAACCGATTTTGAAGGTAAATTCGAATTTAGACCTTTAGAACCTGGTTATGGATTGACTGTTGGTAATGCACTTAGAAGAGTTTTGCTTTCAGCATTGGAAGGTTATGCAATTACATCTGTTCGCATAGAAGGTGTAGATCATGAGTTTTCTACTATTTCAGGAGTTGTTGAGGATGTTACAGAAATCATCCTTAATCTAAAACAAGTACGTTTTAAACGTCAAATTGAAGATATTGATAACGAGTCAGTTTCTATCTCAGTTACTGGTAAAGATCAATTAACAGCTGGTGATTTCCAAAAATTCATTTCAGGTTTCCAAGTTTTGAATCCAGAACTTGTTATCTGTAACTTGGATTCAGGAATCAAATTAAACCTTGATTTAACAATCGAGAAAGGTAGAGGATATGTTCCTGCTGAAGAGAACAAAAAACAGAATGCTGCAATTGGAACTATTTTTACAGATTCTATTTTTACTCCGGTAAAAAATGTAAAATACGCTATTGAAAACTTCCGTGTTGAGCAAAAAACAGATTATGAAAAATTAGTTTTTGAAATTAAAACTGATGGTTCTATTAATCCAAAAGATGCACTTACTGAAGCTGCTAAAGTTTTAATTCACCATTTCATGTTGTTCTCTGACGAAAGAATTACACTTGAGGCTGATGAAATTGCACAAACAGAATCTTACGATGAAGAATCGTTACATATGAGACAATTGCTTAAAACTAAGCTTGTTGATATGGATTTATCTGTGAGAGCCTTAAATTGTTTGAAAGCGGCTGAAGTTGATACACTTGGTGATTTAGTATCGTTCAATAAAAATGACTTAATGAAGTTCCGTAATTTTGGTAAAAAATCTTTAACAGAGCTAGATGAACTTGTAGCTGTTAAGAATTTAACTTTCGGAATGGATTTAACGAAATACAAGTTAGATAAAGAATAATTACTTCATAATTTGCTCTCCAAAGTGGATTGAGCAAGATGAAGCTTAAAAAAAACGTCATGAGACACGGAAAGAAAATCAATCACTTAAGCAGACAGACTGCACATAGAAAATCTATGTTAGCTAATATGGCTTGTTCTCTTATCGAGCACAAACGTATTAATACTACTGTTGCTAAAGCTAAAGCGCTTAAACAATTTGTTGAGCCGCTTATAACAAAATCTAAAATCGATACTACTCATAACCGTCGTATCGTTTTTGCTAACTTAAGAAGCAAATATGCTGTTACTGATTTATTCAGAGATGTAGCTGCTAAAGTTGGTGACCGTCCGGGAGGATACACTCGTATCATTAAAGTTGGAAATCGTTTAGGAGATAATGCTGATATGGCAATGATCGAATTAGTTGATTTTAACGAAATTTACAACGGAGGTAAAAAAGAAGTTAAAAAAGCAAAAAGCCGTCGTGGTGGTAAAGCTAAAAAAGCTGAAGATGCTTCTGCAACTGAAGCTCCAGCTGCTGAAACTGATACAACTGCTGAAGCTGCTGAATAATTATGAAAGTAATCATTCAATAAAATCAAGGATAAACTATTTTTTTAGTTTATCCTTTTTTTTTGATTTTTTCTGACATAATACATCTTGTGGAAGTGGTTGTTTATACCTGTAAAATAATTTTTAAAATTGTTGCTTTCACTGCTTTAATGATTTAAATTTGCACCATATTTAATAACAAATGAAATACACAACACGAAAAAGCGCCATCCTGTTACTAAGTGATGGTACTATATTCCACGGAAAATCTATCGGAATCAGCGGAACCACTTTTGGAGAAGTTTGTTTTAACACAGGAATGACTGGTTATCAGGAAATTTTTACTGATCCATCTTATTTTGGACAAATTATGGTGGCAACTAACCCTCATATTGGAAATTATGGGGTTAATGACAATGAAGTAGAATCAAACGGAATAAAAATTGCTGGTTTGGTTTGTAAAAATTTCAGTTTTAACTATTCCAGAGAAGATGCTTCTGGAAGCTTAGAAGATTATTTTGCAAAACACAATTTAATCTGTATATCTGATGTTGATACTCGTGCTTTAGTTAGTTATATTAGAGAAAATGGAGCAATGAACTCTGTAATTTGTACAGATGATACTCCAATTGAAGAATTAAAAGCAGCTTTAGCTAAAGTTCCTGATATGAAAGGATTAGAGTTAGCTTCTAAAGTCTCTACTAAAGAACCTTATTTTTTCGGAGACGAAAATGCTAAGTATAAAGTTTCGGCTTTAGATTTAGGTATCAAAACTAATATTCTTCGTAATCTCGCTAAAAGAGATTGTTATATTAAAGTTTTTCCATATGATTCTTCTTATGCTGATTTAGCATCGTTTAATCCTGATGGTTTCTTTTTGTCAAATGGACCTGGGGATCCTGAGCCCTTAGATAGTGCTATTGCTGTAGCTAAAGAAATTTTAGCAAATGATAAGCCTTTATTTGGAATCTGTTTAGGTCATCAGGTAATTGGTTTGGCTAATGGAATTTCGACTTATAAAATGTTTAACGGTCACCGAGGAATTAATCATCCGGTTTCAAATTTAATTACTGGAAAAGGTGAGATTACTTCTCAAAATCATGGTTTTGCGGTCAACAGAGAAGAGTTAGAAGCTAATCCTGAAATGGAAATTACGCATCTGCATCTAAATGACGGAACTGTTGCGGGTATGAGGATGAAAAATAAAAACTGTTTTTCTGTACAATATCACCCTGAAGCAAGTCCAGGACCTCATGATTCTTCTTATTTGTTTGATCAGTTTGTGGAGAATTTAAAAAAATAATTTTTTTACAGAAAATAATTTAGGCTAGACGGTTTTGTTTAGCCTATTTTTTTTATAGTAACTTGACTGTAGCATGTAAAATGTAAACTTTGCTTTAAATTATGTTTAAAAAATGTTTTTATAACGTTTTCGTTGATAACGAATAAAAAAAATAGTGCTTTGTTTAAAAAACTTAGAATATATTTGTATCCGAAAATTTAAAAACTAAGTAAGATGAGTATTATTATCAAAATTCATGCAAGACAAATTCTTGATTCAAGAGGTAATCCTACTGTAGAGGTAGATGTAATTACAGAAAATGGTGTTTTAGGTAGAGCTGCTGTACCTTCTGGAGCTTCAACTGGAGAACACGAAGCTGTAGAATTACGTGATGGAGGAAAAGCTTTTTTAGGAAAAGGAGTTTTAAATGCAGTGAACAATGTTAATACTGTTATTGCTGAAGAACTTGTAGGTACTTCTGTTTTCGAACAAAACTTAATCGATCAAATGATGATTGATTTAGATGGTACTCCAAATAAATCTAAATTAGGTGCAAATGCTATTTTAGGAGTTTCTTTAGCTGTAGCTAAAGCTGCTGCTGCTGAATTAGGAATGCCATTATACAGATATGTAGGAGGAGTTTCTGCTAATACATTGCCTGTTCCAATGATGAATATCATCAACGGTGGTTCTCACTCTGATGCTCCTATTGCATTCCAAGAATTCATGATTTTTCCAGTGAAAGCAACTTCATTCTCTCACTCTATGCAAATGGGGACTGAGATTTTCCATAACTTGAAAAAAGTATTACACGATAGAGGTCTTTCTACAGCAGTAGGTGATGAAGGTGGTTTTGCTCCTAACTTAGCTGGTGGAACTGAAGATGCTTTAGATACTATCAAATTAGCAGTTGAAAAAGCGGGTTATTCTTTCGGTGATGAAATTATGATTGCTTTAGACTGTGCTTCTGCTGAGTTTTATGTAGATGGTAAATACGACTACACTAAATTTGAAGGAGAAACTGGTAAAGTAAGAACTTCTGCTGAGCAGGCGGAATATTTAGCTGAATTAACTACTAAATACCCAATTATCTCTATCGAAGACGGTATGGATGAAAATGACTGGGAAGGTTGGAAATTATTAACTGAAAAAATTGGTGATAAAGTTCAATTAGTAGGTGATGATTTGTTTGTAACTAATGTTCAACGTTTGTCAACAGGTATTGATAAAGGAATTGCTAATTCAATCCTTATTAAAGTAAACCAAATTGGTACTTTAACTGAAACTATTGCAGCAGTTAACATGGCTAAAAATGCAGGTTACACCTCAGTTATGTCTCACCGTTCAGGAGAAACAGAAGATAATACAATTGCTGACTTAGCAGTAGCTTTAAACTGTGGTCAAATTAAAACAGGTTCTGCTTCACGTTCTGATCGTATGGCTAAATACAATCAATTATTGAGAATCGAAGAAGAATTAGGAAATACAGCTTATTTCCCTGGTTTAAAAGCTTTCAAGATAAAATAAGAATAGCAAAGTTGTTATTTTTTAAAAGCCATTCATTTCAATTGAATGGCTTTTTTTATGAAATTTAACAATATCACTGCTTTTTACCCTTTTTAATTAGGGTTATTATCCTTAGATTTGGTACATTATTAAGTGTAAAGATTTATTTCAAATTATTATGTCAAAAACAGCAATATTAGAAATTGATGGAAAGAAGTATGAATTTCCTATTTTCGTAGGAAGTGAAAACGAAGAAGCTATCAATATTAACAAATTAAGAGATTTAACAGGGGCAATTACAATTGATCCAGGTTATAAAAATTCAGGTTCTTGCACTAGTGAAATTACTTTCTTAGATGGAGAATTGGGAATTTTACGTTATAGAGGATACGCAATTGAAGATTTAGCTGATCAGGCTAATTTTTTAGAAGTTTCTTATCTTTTAATTTTTGGTGAATTACCTACAGCTGCTCAATTAGAACAATTTGAAAAAGATATCAGAAAACATAGCTTAGTAAACGAGGAGATGAAAGGAATCATTGACGGATTCCCTAGAACTGCTCACCCAATGGGAGTTTTAGCTGCTTTGACAAGTGCTTTAACAGCTTTTAACCCAAAATCAGTGAATGTTGAAAACGAAAAAGAATTGTACCAAGCTGTTTGTAAAACAATGGGTAAATTCTTAGTTATAGCAACATGGACTTATAGAAAAAGTATGGGATATCCTTTAAATTATTATGATAATACTAAAGGGTATGTAGAAAACTTTATGAAATTAATGTTTGAGTTGCCTACAGAACCTTATAAATTAAGTCCTGTAGTAACAGAAGCCCTTGATAAATTGTTTATTTTACATGCTGATCACGAGCAAAACTGTTCTACTTCAACTGTAAGAATGGTAGGTTCTTCTCACGCAGGTTTATTTGCTTCTATCTCTGCTGGAGTTTCTGCGTTATGGGGACCTTTACATGGAGGTGCTAATCAGGCAGTTCTTGAAATGTTAGAAGAAATTCATCAAAATGGAGGCGATACTGAAAAGTATTTGGCTAAAGCTAAAGATAAAAACGATCCATTTAGATTAATGGGATTCGGACACAGAGTTTACAAAAACTTCGATCCACGTGCTAAAATCATCAAAAAAGCAGCTAACGAAGTATTAGGTACTTTAGGTGTTGATGATCCAATTTTAGATATTGCTAAAAGATTAGAAGCAGCAGCTTTAGAAGATGAGTATTTTAAAGCAAGAAATTTATATCCAAACGTAGATTTCTATTCAGGGATCATTTACAGAGCATTAGGAATTCCAACAGATATGTTTACTGTAATGTTTGCTATCGGAAGATTACCGGGGTGGATCGCTCAATGGAAAGAAATGCGTTTAAATAAAGAACCTATCGGAAGACCAAGACAAATATATACTGGTTCACCATTAAGAGAGTTTAAAAGACCTCAATAATTAGGTAACAATAAGTCTAAGAAGCTTCACTTAACCGTGAAGCTTTTTTTATCTTTGGTAAAAAGCAATTAACAGTATTTTAATTTATGAAGCAAGTAAGTAATTCGGTTTTAATGATTCGTCCGGTGGCTTTTCGTTTGAACGAGCAAACCATAAAAAATAATCATTTCCAAAAAGAATTAAAGGGCATGCTACCTTCTGCAATAAATGCTAAAGCACAACAGGAATTTGATGCTTTGGTAGAAAAATTAAAAGGAGTAGGTGTTGATGTTATTGTGGTTGATGATACAATGGAAACAGACACTCCAGATAGTGTATTTCCAAATAACTGGATTTCGTTTCATGATAATGGTGATGTGGTTTTGTATCCAATGTTTGCTGAGAATCGAAGAGCAGAGCGTCGTGAAGATATTTTAGATGTTTTAGAAGAAAAAGGTTTTGCAATTGAAAATGTCGTTGACTTTACTTCTGCTGAAGAAGAAGGTATTTTTCTGGAGGGAACAGGAAGTCTTGTTTTGGATAGAGTGAATTCAATAGCATATTGTGCTTTATCTCCAAGAGCCAACGAAGAATTGTTTATAGAATTTTGTGAAGATTTTGATTGTGCTCCGGTTATTTTTGAAGCTTTTCATAAGGTTGACGGAAGAAAAGAGTTGGTTTATCATACCAATGTGATGATGAGTGTAGGAGAGCGTTTTGCTGTGATTTGCGCAGAAATGATTGAAGATAAGCAGGAACGTAAAATGGTTTTGGATAATTTAAGAGCGAGTGGAAAAGAACTAATTCTGATTAATGAGAAACAGGTAGCACATTTTGCCGGAAATATGCTGGAAGTTTCAGGAGCTCATGATAAACGATATATTGTGATGAGTAGTGCAGCTTTTGAATCGTTAAGTGCTGCGCAAAAAACACAGTTGGAAAAATTTGGAGCGCTGTTGTATACCAATTTGCAAACTATCGAAAGTTGCGGAGGTGGTAGCGCCCGATGCATGATGGCAGAAATATTTTTACCAAAAGTTTAGATACAACTTTAGTAATTTGAATAAAGTGAAAATTAATGAAAAATAAGAAAACTTTAGTTTTAGGTGCTTCGACAAAATCATTTCGCTATGCGTATCAGGCAATTTTGTCGCTCATAAGTAAGGGGCATTCTGTGATAGCGATTGGAAATGAAGTTGGGGAAGTAGCCGGCGTAAAAATTCAAAATAAGGCTATTCCATTGAAAAATATTGATACGGTTACTTTGTATTTAAATCCGGTGAATCAGAAAGATTACTACAATTATATTATTGAAACCAAACCAAAGCGTGTTATCTTTAATCCGGGAACCGAAAATCCGCAGTTGTATCAACTTTTGGAATTGAATAACATAAAGTTTGAAGTTGCTTGTACCTTGGTGTTGTTGGCAACCAATCAATATTAAAGAATTAAAAAAATAAATTTGAAACCATTTTGCTTTGAGTAAAATGGTTTTTTATTTAAACCCAAATTCAGCATTAAAAAATGCTGAATCGATAAAGTAAATGTAATCAATGTTTTAAAAAAAAACATTGAAACATTTTCTAAATCGGGGTTTACCCTTATGGAATCATTAGTTCGCTTTTTCAAAGCTTCTAATGATTAATTCGGGTTAAAAATGCTTGGTCTGAGTAATTGGTTTGCTAATTGATAAAAGACCAAGAAATGTAATCAGTCCGTTGATAATGATTATTTCGTTGTCAAAAACATAACCCATTAAAAAATCCTTGGAATATTCGCTGATAAAAAAAGTAATGGCAGGCGAAAGAATGCAAACAAAAGGGATGTATTTGTCTTTTACAGTTTTTGATTTTAAAAATAATCCAAAACAATATAAACCTAATAAAGGTCCGTAAGTATAAGAAGCAACTCTGAAAATCATTCCAACTACCGAGCTGTCATTGATGGAATTGAAAAATACAATTACCAAAAACATTAAGAAGGAAAAACAAAGATGAGTTAGATGTCTGATTCTGATAATATTGGGTTTGTGCAAATTTTCCGTTTTATCCATTCCCAAAAAATCCACACAGAAAGAGGTTGTGAGTGCTGTTAATGCCGAATCGGTTGTGGCAAAAGTGGCAGCGGTTAATCCCAATAAAAAAATTACCGATGGAATAATGCTCAGGTGATGGAAAGCGATTTCGGGAAAAAGTAAATCGGTTCGGGGGTTTCCGGTGATTAAATCTTTTGGGATTTCGATGTTGTTTTTTGTAGCGTAAATATAAAGTAAGGCGCCAACACTTAAGAAGAAAAGATTGATGATGACAAAGATTCCGGTAAAAGTGAACATGTTTTTTTGTGCTTCGCCAATATTGGAACAACTTAGGTTTTTTTGCATCAAATCCTGGTCTAAACCTACCATGGCGATGGTAACAAACATACCGCCCAGAATTTGTTTGACAAAATGAAATTTATTAGATAGGAAATCGTCAAAGAAAAAGGTTTTAGAATAATTGCTGTTTTTTACGGTCTCGTATGCTTGAAAGATGTTTAGATTCAAGCTTTGGCAAATAAAATAAATGGTTAGTAGGACAGAGCTGACCAGGAAGAATGTTTGTAAAGTATCGGTGATAATGATTGTTTTTAGGCCACCACGATAGGTGTAAGCAAAGATTAATGCTAATGAAATAAGAACTGTAATTGTAAAAGGAATTTGATAGTAATCAAAAACAAAACGTTGCAAAACAATAACCACTAAATACAGTCTAAAAGCAGAGCCAATAGTCCGACTTATTAAAAAAATGATGGCTGCTGTTTTATAGGAATAAAAACCAAGTCGGTGTTCAATGTAGCTGTAAATTGAGGTGAGGTTCATTCGGTAATATAGCGGGAGTAATACCTTGGCAACAATTATGAAACCAATAGCGTTACCCAATACAAATTGAAAATATTTGAATTGTTCTCCGTTTGGCGAGCCTACTTCACCAGGAACAGAAATAAATGTGACTCCGGATAAGGCGGTTCCAATCATTCCAAAAGCAACGAGATACCATTTGGAATTTTTATTTGCTTTAAAAAAAGCATCGTTTCCACTATTGTTTTTACTAGTGAAATGAGCTATTGTAAATAGAATTCCAAAATAAATAACGATGAGAGATAGTATTGTGGCTGGCGTCATTTTTTCGAATTTATAACAGCAAATTACGATTTTTTAGGAAACAAATTCTGTTGTGAAATTTGAATTTAAAAAGTATCCGAATTTTAAAATAAAAAACGTTGGATGAAAAACGGTTCTCGTGCCGATAGAAATCTGGATATTTTTTGCTTCATTTAATTGCGCAAGAAAAGTACACTCTTTTAGATTGTTTTATTAAATTTAAGTGAATTTAGAAAAGTGAAATTATGGTTTATTAATTTTCTTTTTTGCTTGATCAAAAAAGAAACAAAAAAATATTCATGCGTTCTTATTGTTTTTTGTATTCATGAATCTTCGATTTCAAGTCTTACGCTTCCTCGTCGGTCAAATTAGTTTTCGAATACTAAAAGAAAAGAAACTCGCTACGCTCAAACAGCTTTTCTTTTTACGTATTCTTCAAACATTTGACACTCGACTGCGGAAGCTAAGGACAGCTTAAACCTCAGAAAAACACAATTTAATTGGCGATTGACAAAGTATCAGCGTCATTTTGTATTGTTTTTTTAAACGAAAATTATATCTCGAACTTACGTTTTTGATGATTTTAGTCAATAATAAAGGCATTTTCGAATAATCAATTATATCAATAAACAAATTGTTACATTTGCAACTATGGAATTTTCTTCGAAATTATTAGAAAAAGCAGTCAATGAAATTTCGCAATTGCCCGGTATTGGAAAAAGAACGGCTTTGCGTCTCGTGTTGCATTTGTTGAAACAACCCAAAGAACAAACCAGTTTTTTGACGCAGGCATTGGTTGCAATGCGTGAGGATATAAAGTTTTGCGAAAGCTGTCATAATATTTCGGATACTGCGATTTGTGAAATTTGTAGTAATCCTAACAGAAATCATCAGATTGTATGTGTGGTTGAAGATATTCGGGATGTGATGGCAATTGAAAATACTGGGCAGTTTAAAGGTATTTATCATGTTTTGGGAGGGAAAATTTCGCCTATTGACGGCGTGGGTCCTAGTCAACTGAAGATTGCCAGTTTAGTTGAAAAAGTAAAATCAGGGAAGTTGAGTGAGGTTATTTTTGCGTTGAGCTCCACGATGGAGGGAGATACGACCAATTTTTATATTTATAAACAAATAGCCGATTCAGGGATTGTTATTTCTACTATTGCCCGTGGAATTGCTGTGGGAGACGAATTAGAATATGCTGACGAAGTGACTTTAGGGAGAAGTATTTTGCAGCGTTTGCCTTTTGAAAAAGCGATAAAAAATAATTAGTTGGTTAAGTGTCATGAGGCTTTTTATATCGTGAATGAAAAGCTATATTTGTTGTCTAAAAGAATAAAATGGGGAAATATCTTTTTGGTTTATTGCTAATGATTAGTGTGTTGTTAACTTCTTGTATTTCAACACGGGACTTGGTGTATTTGCAAAATAAAAATGAAACGACTGCTGAGACCACTATATCAGCTGTGCAGTCAAAGCCCTATAGATTGCAAATAAATGATGTTTTGAGCATTAGTATCAAAGCAAATGATCCAAAGTTGGTTGAGATTTTTAGTACGACTAATGAGGGGACTTCAGGAAAGTCTGAATCTTCTTTGTACTTTAATGGTTTTACAGTTGATGATCACGGTAATATCCGTATGCCTATTTTGGGAGAAATAAATGTTATAGGTTATACACTTGACGAAGTCAGGCAGCATATAGAGAAACAGTTGTTGGCAGAATATTTTAAAAAAGAGGCAAACATTTTTGTGATAGTTAAGCTGGCAGGATTTCGTTATACCATCATAGGTGAAGTAGGGAGTAGTGGTACAAAAACATTGTTTCAAGAGCATGTGAATATTATGGAAGCTATTGCAAACTCTGGAGATATTACCCTTTTAGGCAACCGAAAAGCAGTGACTATTATTAGAAAAACTCCAACAGGAAATGAAATGCATGATATTGATTTAACTAACAGTAACGTTGTTAATTCTCCCTATTATAATTTGCAACCTAATGATTATATCTATGTGAAACCCTTGAAGCAAAAAACATGGGGAACCGGAAAAACCGGTATAGAATCATTAGGGACTATATTGACTTTAATATCACTAGGAACTACAGTTTTACTATTATTAAAAAGATAAAGCACTTTAAAAATAATGTTAGATTTAAAAGACTTTTCCATTTTTGAAAACCAGGTTAGTTTTGATTTCAAAGGCTTATTAATTAAAATTTTAAGCTATTGGAAATTGTTTTTGCTGAGTTTAATAATAGCCTTAACGATTGCCTATCAGGTTAATATTCGTAAAGAAAAAATCTACGAGATGGCAACTTTGATTTCTGTAAAAGAAGAAAGTAATCCCTTGTTTACCTCTAATACTAGTTTGACTTTTAACTGGGGAGGGGTTTCTGATCAAATGCAGACAATTTCTACTACTTTACAATCTCGATCTCACAATGAATTAGTGGTTGATCAACTACAGTTTTATATTGATTATTTGGTTCAGGAAAAGTACAATATGGTTGATGCTTATGGTGCTGTTCCTTTTTATGTCAGTATTGATAAAGAGAAGCCGCAACTTGCAGGTAGTCTTATTAGTATTACTTTTTTGAGTGAATCTGAATATCAAATTAAGATTCCTTTTCAGGGTGATTCGGCTTCATTGATTAACTATCAGGACAATTCGTATAGTTCTACAACTGTTCCTGTTGGGGATTTTGTAAAGAAATACAGGGTAGGAGATCAGGTTTCTTTACCTTTTTTACATTGGAAATTGTTTATAAATGAGAATCCCGGTTTGTATAAAGGCAAAGAATATTTTGTACGATTTAATGATTTTAATGGCACGGTATCCCGTTATAAAGGAATTGCTGTAATTTCAGATGAAAAAGGGGCATCCATTTTAAATTTAAGATTGCAGGGAACTAACAAAGCCAGAATGGTAGAATACCTCAATTCGACTGTGAAAATGCTTATCAAAAGTCAATTGGATAACAAAAATCGATTTGCTACTAATACGATTAATTTTATTGACAGTACTTTGGTTGCCATGGAATCGCAATTAAAAACTACTGGTGACGAATTGAAATCTTTTAAGAGAGGTAAAAATGTTACCAATTTAGAAGATGGAGGAGCCAAGTTTTCCGAAAAGATTTCGCAGTATGATGTAGAAAAAGATGCTATAGCCAGAAAAATTTCGTATTACAATTCCCTTAAAGCCTATTTGAAAAATAGTGTTGATTATTCTAAACTTCCAGCGCCATCAGTGGCAGGTATTGATGATCCAAATATTGTTGCTAATATTTCTAAACTGATTGCACTTTCGGCACAACGTTCAGAAATGGCTTATGCTGTAAAAAGCGATAAGATTTTTAGAGATTTTGATAGTCAGATGGAGGCTATTAAAAGTGTTTTGTTAGAAAATATTGCTTCCGCAAAATCATCTTTGCAATTTGATTTAGGAATGATCAATAGCAAAATTAATCAGGCTGAGGGTAATATAAGGCAATTGCCCGAAGATCAGCAGGAGTTGATTAAAATACAAAGAAAATATGACTTAAGTGATAATATTTACAGCACTTTTCTACAAAAGAGAAGCGAGGCTAATATTGTCAAAGCAGCTAATTTATCCGATATCCATTTTATTGATCCTGCTAAAGATGTAGGCGGTGGTTTGATTGGTCCTAAAACATCGGTTAATTATGTGTTGGCTGTTTTCCTAGGGTTTACAGTTCCATTGGTGTTCATTTTTATTCTTTTTTTTATAAATAATTCTATTCAAAATGCGGATGATGTGAGTAAGCAAACTCAAATCCCTTTGCTTGGAGTGATTGGGGTTTATAAAGAAAAAGGAGAATTGGCGGTTTATGATAAGCCTAAATCGGCTTTATCTGAATCCTTTAGGGCTATTCGTTCTTCTTTGCAGTTTTTGTATAAAAAACAGCATGTAGAAGGTGGAAAAACCTTGATGATCACTTCGTCGATTAGTGGAGAAGGAAAAACTTTTTGTTCTATCAACATTGCGACCGTTTTTGCTTTAAGCGAAAAGAAAACAGTCATTGTAGGTTTGGATTTGAGAAAACCTAAATTGGCCGCCGAATTTGATTTATCTAATGATGTTGGGGTTGTTAATTATTTGATTAAACAGAAAAGTCTAAAAGAAATTACTAATGCTACTCATATCCCTTATTTGGACGTGATTCTTTCCGGACCTGTGCCTCCTAATCCTTCAGAATTGATTATTAGTGAAACCATGGCAGATTTAATTGCCGAATTGAAAAAGGAATACGATTATATTATTTTGGATACACCTCCAGTTGGATTGGTTTCAGATTCTTTAGAATTAAGTCAATATGCCGATGTGACTTTGTATATTATAAGGCAGAATGTGACTAAGAAAGATATGATTCCGTTATTGAATAATAGGATGAAACGTGGTGAAATGAATAATGTGAGTATTGTTTTGAATGGTTTTGAAAACAAGGCTAAATATGGTTCTGCTTACGGCTATGGCTATGGGTACGGCTATGGAGAATATTCGAATGGTTATCATGATGAGGAAAAGCCGAAAGGATTGATCCAAAAAATACTTAAAAAGATTAGAAAAACGTAGGGGTGTTTAGAATTGTATGAAAAAGAAATTTTCTTTTTTGCTTGATCAAAAAAGAAACAAAAAAATCAAGTCTTGCTCTTCCTCGTCGGTCAAATTAGTTTTCGAATGCTAAAAGAAAAGAACTCGTCCCGAAGTGTCGGGACTCAAACAGCTTTTCTTTTTACGCATTCTTCAAACATTTGACACTCGACTGCGGAAGTTAAGGACAGGTGGAGTTAGGGAAGAATCACGTTTTTGTTTAAAGTTGAATAAAATTACTCATCGAACTTACTTTTTGATAATTTTGCCAATGATTTTTTTGAAAAAAAAATAAACATGCTCAGTAGCTAATTTTTAAATAAAAAAATGAGAGAAATAAGCAATTATACCATTTTAATAACAGGAGGAGCGGGGTTTATAGGTTCTAATTTATGCGAATACTTTTTATCCAAAGGAAATAAAGTGATTTGTCTGGATAATTTTGCTACTGGTCACCGTCATAATTTAACAGCTTGTATTTCTAATCCTGATTTTACTTTGATTGAAGGAGATATTCGAAATTTGGAGGATTGTAAAAAAGCTGTTGAAGGAGTCGATTATGTACTGCATCAGGCTGCTTTGGGTTCGGTTCCGCGTTCTATAAAAGATCCTCTTACGACGAATGATGTCAATGTTTCGGGATTTTTGAATATGCTGCAAGCAGCTACGGAGGCTAAAGTGAAGCGTTTTGTATATGCGGCCAGTTCATCCACTTATGGGGATTCTGTTGGTTTGCCTAAGGTAGAGGATGTTATAGGAAAACCACTTTCGCCTTATGCAATTACAAAATATGTAAACGAATTATACGCTGAAATTTTTAGTAGAACTTACGGAATAGAAACAATTGGTTTGCGTTATTTTAA
This sequence comes from Flavobacterium flavipallidum, assembly GCF_038289905.1. Classification (NCBI taxonomy): domain Bacteria; kingdom Pseudomonadati; phylum Bacteroidota; class Flavobacteriia; order Flavobacteriales; family Flavobacteriaceae; genus Flavobacterium; species Flavobacterium flavipallidum. The sequence goes on from NZ_JBBYHU010000004.1 coordinate 72,013, forward strand.
TGTTTTTGGAAGAAAACAAGATCCTAATGGAGCTTATGCGGCAGTAATTCCAAAATTTGTAATGCAGTTAATGAAACATGAGGATATTACCATTAATGGTGATGGGAATTATTCTCGTGATTTTACGTATATAGACAATGTGATTCAGATGAATGAATTGGCAATAGCAACTGATCATCTAACTGCAGTGAATACGGTTTATAATACAGCATTTGGAGACAGGAATACCCTGAATGATTTGGTTGGTTATCTAAAAGAATATTTAAGTCAATACGATGCTGAAATTGCTAATGTGGGGGTTGTACACGGTCCTAACAGAGCAGGTGATATTCCGCATTCCTTAGCCAGTATTGACAAGGCAAAAGAATTATTGGGCTATAACCCTAAATATTCTTTGCAGGAAGGATTAAAGATAGCTGTGGATTGGTATTGGAATAATTTGAGATAGAAGTAAGTTAGAAGTTATGAGTTAGGAGTTAGAAGTTGTTGTTAAACTTATAACTCATAACCCATAACCCATAACGTATAACAGAAAAAAATAAATGAAAATTACAAAAATTTGTTGCATTGGAGCGGGATACGTTGGAGGTCCTACAATGGCAATAATAGCACAAAAATGTCCACAAATACAGGTTGCGGTGGTGGATTTAAATGAAGAAAGAATAGCAGCCTGGAATGATGAAGATGTGAATAATATTCCCATTTATGAACCGGGATTATCCGAGATAGTCCAGGAAGCCAGAGGACGAAATTTGTTTTTTTCTACAGAGGTAGATGCAGCTATTGATGCAGCTGATATGATTTTTATTTCGGTGAATACGCCAACAAAAACCTATGGAAAAGGTAAAGGAATGGCTGCTGATTTGAAATACATTGAATTATGTGCCCGACAAATTGCAAGAGTTTCTAAAAGCAACAAAATTGTAGTTGAAAAATCGACTTTGCCAGTGCGAACTGCTGAGGCAATAAAGAGTATTTTAGATAATACCGGAAACGGAGTGCAATTTCAAATTCTTTCTAATCCGGAGTTTTTAGCAGAAGGTACTGCTGTGCAGGATTTGTTGGCTCCCGATAGAATTCTTATAGGAGGAGACACTAATGAAGAGGGGCAAATAGCTATCAAGGCTTTATTTGATGTTTATGCAAATTGGGTGCCTCAAGATAAAATTTTAACTACGAATGTTTGGTCCTCAGAATTGTCAAAATTGACTGCGAATGCTTTTTTGGCGCAAAGAATTTCTTCGATAAATGCCATGTCAGAGCTGTGTGAAAAAACAGGTGCTGATGTAAATGAAGTAGCAAGGGCTATCGGAATGGATAGCAGAATTGGACCTAAATTTCTTAAAGCTTCTGTAGGTTTTGGAGGGTCTTGTTTTCAAAAAGATATTTTAAATTTAGTCTATATAGCAAAATCCTATGGTTTAAATGAAGTAGCAGATTATTGGGAGCAGGTGATCATTATGAATGACCATCAAAAAAGACGATTTTCAGGAAATATTGTCAAAACGCTTTACAATACGGTTTCAGACAAAAAAATTACTTTCCTGGGTTGGGCTTTCAAAAAAGACACTAACGATACCCGAGAGTCTGCGGCGATTTATGTGGCCGATGATTTGATTAATGAAAATGCAAAGATTGCGGTTTATGATCCAAAAGTGTCTCATAAAAAAGTGTTGGCTGACTTAGATTATTTGCAAACAAGAGATGCAGATGAGAATGCCGAAAGTGTTTTGTCTTTTGAGAATCCTTACGAAGCCTGTTCAGGAGCTCATGCTGTTGCCATTCTTACCGAATGGGATGAGTTTGTGGCTTACGATTGGCAAAAAATATATGATGCCATGCAAAAACCGGCTTTTGTATTTGATGGAAGAAACATATTAAATGCAGTTGAATTAGAGAAAATAGGTTTTGTTTATCAGGCTATAGGCTCTTAGGAGCTGTTGCGATTTATTTATAAAAAAGAAATATTCTTTCCCCGTCCCTAAAGGGAGGAAAATTTCTTCAGAATTGTGTTTTAAAAGTTAAAGCTGCTCTTTTTAAAAAAATATAAAACTGTTTTTGGTTAACTTAATTTAATAAAAATGTTGAGATGAATTGGTATGTTTTATATACAAAACCAAAATGGGAAAAAAAAGTAGCCGAACAATTACTTCAAAAAGGGATTGAATGTTATTGTCCATTGGTAACTCAAATAAAGCAATGGTCAGACAGGAAGAAGAAAGTAGAAGTTCCATTGTTTAATTCTTATGTTTTTGTGCGTTTGAATGAGACCGATAGAAATCTTGTTTTTCAGTCCTCTGGTGTTGTGCGTTATCTTTTTTGGTTAGCTAAACCTGCCGTTGTTCGTGATGAAGAAATTACTACTATAAAAAATTGGCTTGAAATGCCTGATCAATATGAAGTTTCTGTATCGACTTTGCAAGTAGGGGATAAAGTTGTTCTTGAATCAGGACCTTTTCAGTCTCATGAGGCTGTTGTAAAAGAAGTGAATCGTAATAATAATTACGTACTTGTTTTGGAATCATTAGGCTGTGTATTGAAAATGAAGCTTAAACAAACATAGTGGTAAGATTTACAGTAAGATTTTAAGTTTACTTAGCGTTTAAATTTTTGAGTTAGAAAATTTAAGCGCTTTTTTTGTTAAATGATTTTTAAAATAGGGACCATTTTTCTCTGTTGTATTTTAAAACTGTCAAAGTTAATTTTAGAAATGATTTTGTGGAGTGTTGAAAGTTAGAGGATTACATTTTTTTTCTTTTTTTGTCTTTTAATAAAGTATTAAGATGCATTTTCATACAGTTATTTTGTTTGATTGTAGTTATATTTGCGAACGAAAAATTAGGTTTCTGGCTCGTTTTATGTGGGTTGGAACCGCGAAGCGTTGGAGAAAACTTATTAAGTTTTTTATAAATAAATAAAAATCAATGAATTATAATTCCAGGATTGCAGTAATTGGTTTGGGCTATGTAGGTTTGCCATTAGCCAGGTTATTTGCTACTCAATATACAGTAGTTGGTTTTGATATAAATCAAAAGAGAATCGATGCTTTAAATACTGGAATTGATACTACTTTTGAAGTAGAGGAATCTGTTTTGAAATCGGTTTTAATTTCCAAAGATAAAATTCAAACCCAAAAAGGATTGTATTGCAGTAATCAATTGGAAGCTATTGCTGACTGCAATTATTATATCATAACTGTTCCAACTCCAGTAGATAAAAACAATCGTCCTGATTTGACACCATTGTACAAAGCCAGTGAAACTGTAGCTAAGGTTTTAAAAAAAGGGGATATTGTCATTTATGAATCTACAGTTTATCCCGGAGTGACTGAGGACGAGTGTGTGCCGGTTTTAGAACGTATTTCGGGATTGCGATTTAATGTTGATTTTTTTGCAGGTTACTCTCCTGAGCGTATCAACCCCGGAGATAAAGAACATACTGTAGATAAAATTCTAAAAGTAACTGCTGGTTCAACTCCAGAAATTGGTCAAAAAGTAGATGCCTTATACAGCTCTGTAATTACTGCCGGAACGCATTTGGCTCCATCAATAAAAGTAGCTGAAGCAGCGAAAGTTATTGAAAACTCCCAACGAGATATTAATATTGCCTTTGTGAATGAATTGGCCAAAATATTCAATCTGATGCATATTGATACTCAGGCTGTTTTAGAGGCTGCGGCGACCAAATGGAATTTTTTGCCTTTTAAACCAGGATTGGTTGGAGGACATTGTATAGGGGTAGATCCTTATTATTTGGCTCAAAAAGCGCAGGAATTAGGGTATCATCCTGAAATTATTTTAGCAGGACGGCGCCTGAATGACAGTATGGGGGAATATGTGGCTTCTCAAATCGTTAAATTAATGATTAAAAAAGGAATTTCGGTTAACGGAGCTTCTTTGTTGATGTTAGGAATTACTTTTAAAGAGAATTGTCCGGATGTTCGTAATACAAAAATTATAGATGTAATTAAAGCTTTGCAAGATTATGGAATTGCAATCACCTTGTGTGATCCTTTAGCAAATCCAGAAGAAGTTAAGCTTGAATATGGTTTAGAATGTCTTTCAGTTCCAACGTTTAAGCATCAGTTTGATGCAATTGTTTTAGGAGTGGCACATCAAGAATTTTTAAATTTAGATTATTCAAAGCTTCAAAATGAAAGCAGTATTTTATATGATGTAAAAGGGGTTTTGAGAGAAGCTGTAGATGGAAGATTGTAGTTGAGAATAACACACCCCTAACCCCTCTTAAGAGGGGAATACGTTTGGATATAAAGCATAAATTTACTCTATTGTTTAAGTTTTGTTGTTTAATATAAGTTTGAAAAGAAAATTTTTTAAGGTTTGTGTGATTTAAAGAAATGGACACACTCCTAACTACTCTAAAGAAACTATTATGTCCCGATAATACATTGCGAATTCGCTTCTTGAGGAGGGTTCAATGGTATCAAGTTAAGCGTATTCTGTGTCATTTCGACCAGAGGAAGAAATCATATAAATTGAACAACTTGTGTGATTCCTCATTCTTCGTAATGACAAAATAAGGAGTGTTTTCCTTAACTTAATGGCATTGGAGGAGGGTTAGTGAGGTGTAAAACTTGAAAATAAATAAGATATAGAAAAATTGTTTTTAATCGGCTTCTATTTTTAACAACCGATGATAGACAAGCGATAACTGAAACCAGTTAATATGGAAAAAAAACATAACATTATACACGTCATTCTTACCGGAGGAGTAGGAAGTCGTTTGTGGCCTTTGTCTCGTAAGAGCAGACCCAAACAATATTTAGAAATTTTTGATGGTAAGTCTTTGTTTGAATTAACAGTTGATCGTAATCAGGATATAGTTGATAAGGTGATTGTGGTAGGGAATGTCGATAATTGTGATTTAAGCAGAGCTATTTTAGAAAAGAAAAATATACCTTATCTGGATATCGTTGAAGCAACACCCCGTAATACTGCAGCAGCTATTGCTTTTGCAGCATTTGCTGCTGATCCGGAGGATATTTTGATTGTGACTCCAATGGATCATATTATAGAGAAGAAAGATTTATATGATATTGCTGTTGCTGATGCTATTCAAAAAGCAGAAGAAGGTAATATCGTGACTTTCGGAATTGTACCTACTAAACCAGAAACAGGCTACGGTTATATTGAAGCTAAGGGTGAAAATGTACTGTCTTTTAGGGAAAAACCCAATTTGGTTACTGCCAAAGGATTTTTGGCTAAGAAAAATTTCTTATGGAATTCGGGGATGTTTTGCTTTCGAGCTGAAGTATTACTGGAAGAATTAAAGGATTTTCAACCTAAGATCTATAAAAAATCTAAAAAAGTTTGGGATCACTGCGAGAATGGTAGGTTAGACTTAGAGTTGTCTAAGGAGATTCCTGCAATCAGTATCGATTATGCGGTGATGGAACGCTCTAAGAAAATCAAAGTAATTCATTCGCAGTTTTTATGGTCTGATTTAGGATCTTTCGAATCGGTTTATGATTATTTACTGTCCAAAGGCCATCCGGTGGATGAAAACGGGAATATGGTAATAGGTGTTCAAAATTTCACCGCTTTCATAGGTATGAAAAATACGATTTTGGTTGCTACTGAAAATGCTAATCTGGTTTTGCAAAAAGAGTATTCTCAGGATGTGAAGGACTTGTATAACGAGTTGGAAGTAGAGAAGCCGGAGTTGTTGGAGTAAAAGCACTTAGAATCTGTTTAAAATTCATCAAAATTAATTTCCCCAAACCCTAGAGGGTGTAATTTTGATGAATTTTTAAGAAATTCTCCATCCGCGGAGGCGGAATGGGAAAACAAAATTTCTTTTTTTCGTATGAATTTAAACAGACTCTTAATAGTAAATCAATTCGTCAGACAAAGTCATAAACTGCACATATTCCCCTCTTGAGAGGGGTTAGGGGTGTGTAAATCAAGATAAAAATAAATAATAGAATGAATTCAGAACAGCAGTGGACAGAAGAAATTAAATCGCAGGATTCTCTTTTTGCTATCAATTTTAAAGAATTGTGGCATTACAGGGATTTACTTTTAATGTTGTTAAAGAGAGATTTTATTACTTTTTATAAGCAAACCATTTTAGGGCCTATTTGGTTTTTTGTTCAGCCTATTTTAACTTCTCTGATTTATTTGGTTTTATTTGGACAGGTAGCTAAATTGTCAACAGATGGATTGCCACAATTGGCTTTTTATTTGGCAGGAATTACCATTTGGAATTATTTTTCTGATTCGTTAACCAAAACCTCTACTGTTTTTCAAACGAATGCTTCTATTTTTGGGAAGGTCTATTTCCCAAGATTAATTATGCCACTTTCTATCGTCTTTTCAGGGCTATTAAAGTTTGTTATTCAGTTTGGGTTGTTTATTGCGGTTGTACTGTATTATACGTTTATTGAAAAATCAATTCAACCTAATTTATGGGTTTTAGCAACACCGTTTTTAATCCTTTTAATGGCAGCTTTTGCTTTAGGATTAGGAATGATTTTTTCTTCAATGACAACAAAATACAAAGATTTGTCCTTTTTGTTAGCCTTTGGAATCCAGTTGTATATGTATGCTACTCCTGTGGTGTATCCTGTATCGGCTATGCCTGAAAAATACCAATGGTTAGTAAAAGCAAATCCTTTAACCGGCATCTTTGAATGTTTTAGATATGGTTATTTAGGGTCAGGGAGTTTTACCCCGTCAAGTTTAATTTTTAGCACTTTCTTTATCAGTATTCTATTGATTTTAGGTATCGTTATTTTCAATAAAGTAGAGAAGAGCTTTATGGATACGGTTTAAAGCCTGTTTGAATTTGTTCCAAAAAAGAAATTTTCTTTTTCCCCGTCCCTAAAGGGTGGAAAATTTCTTGAAAATTCATCGAAATTACACCCTTTAAAGTTAGGGGTAATTAATTTTGATAAATTTTTAAACAGTCTCTAAAAGAATTAAGAATTTTTTAATTATTACTCTAAAAAAATAATGAAGCAACTCGCAATAAAAGCTGAGAATATATCCAAACAATACCGACTTGGAGAAGTAGGTACAGGAACTTTAACGCACGATTTAAATCGTTTTTGGCATAAAATAAGAGGAAATGAGGATCCATATTTAAAAATAGGTGATGCGAATGATCGAACTGCCAAAGGTAACAGCGATTATGTTTGGTCTTTACGCGATATCAATTTTGAAATTGAACAAGGTGATGCCGTTGGGATTATTGGACGTAATGGAGCCGGAAAGAGTACCTTGTTGAAATTGTTGAGTAAGGTAACGAAACCTACAACCGGAAATTTCAAAGTAAATGGTCGTATTGCTTCCTTATTGGAAGTAGGAACCGGTTTTAATCCCGAAATGACGGGACGTGAAAATATCTATTTGAATGGCGCCATTTTGGGAATGCGCCGTGCCGAAATCACCCGTAAGTTTGATGAAATTGTGGATTTTGCCGGTGTAGAACGCTATATTGATACGCCTGTAAAGCGTTATTCTTCAGGAATGTATGTTCGTTTGGCCTTTGCAGTAGCGGCTCACTTAGAATCTGAAATTCTGATTGTTGATGAGGTATTAGCCGTAGGAGATGCCGAATTCCAAAAGAAATGTCTCGGAAAAATGGGCGATGTTTCTAAAGGAGAGGGAAGGACGGTGTTGTTTGTGAGTCATAATTTACCATCGATTAAACAACTATGCAATCAGGCTATATATTTGAAAAATGGTCAATTAATTGCACAAGATGAGACAAATATTATTCTTGATTATTATAAAAGTGATTTTGACCTAAATATTAATACGAAAAAGTTTGTTTTAGAAAATTCTACTTTAAAAGTTAATGCAATTGAAATTAAAAATGTAAATGACTTAACATCAAATGATGAAGTTGAAATAATATTTGACTTTGATTCTAAAGTTAAAAACCAATCCTTAGCTTTTAGTGTTAATATCTATAACAATGAAGATATATTGCTTTTTGAAATGTTTATTCCTTTTGCTAATAATAGTAATTCTGAGATAAAAAATTATAAAACAGAATTAATTATACCAGCAAATATTTTGAATTCAGGAGATTATTTTATCAGTGTTATTTTTGCTAAAGATCAAAGTGAAGTTCTATTGCATTTAGATAAATTTTCAACTTTTAAAATAGAAGAAACTTTTGAAAATTCAGGAAAATATTTAAGAAGAATTCCAGGTATAATAAAACCTAAGTTGATATATAATGTTTATTAATATTATATTAAATCTGATTGATAGTATTAGATATAAGTATATATCTGTAAAATCTACTTGCAAACAGCTTGTTGGAGAATCAAATAATATACAACCGGTTTTATTAGTTGGAAATGGTAAAATTAGTTTTGGAGATAACGTTCAAATAGGATTTAATCCTTCCCCATTATTATATAGTACTTATGCGCACATTGAAGCTCGACGTGATACGGCACAAATTATTTTTGGGAATAACATTTATATTAATAATAACATTTCAATAATTGCAGAAAAAAGTACAATTGAAATAGAAGATAATGTGTTAATAGGATGTAATGTTCAGATTTTTGACTCTGATTTTCACTCGATTCACCCGGATAAAAGGAATTCGGGAACACATAGTTGTAAAAATGTATTGATAAAAAGAAATGTATTTATTGGCAACAATGTTATCGTATTAAAAGGGGTAACTATTGGTGAAAATTCAATTGTTTCTGCAGGGGCCGTAGTTTATGATTCTTTTCCAGATAATGTTATAATTGGAGGAAATCCAGCTCAAATAGTAAAAGAAATAACATATGAGTAAGATTGCGTTAATTCAACTTCCTAAAATAATTGATCCCAGAGGTAATTTGTCTTTTTTCGAAAAAGAAAATCAAATACCTTTTGAGATTAAAAGAGTCTATTGGATTTATGATGTTCCGGGTGGAGAAATAAGAGGAAGCCATGCTTTTAAAGAACAGAATGAGGTTATTATAGCCTTGTCAGGTTCTTTTGATGTGATTTTGCATGATGGAGAACAAGAAGTCAAATATTCTTTAAATAGATCTTATTATGGACTTTATGTTCCCAAAATGATGTGGAGAAGATTAGAGAATTTTTCGACTAATTCTCTTGCCTTTGTTGCAGCTGATACTATTTATGATCAGAATGATTATATAAGGGATTTCGAAGATTTTAAAACGTTAAAAAATGAAATTTATGGTAACGGTTTATAATTGTGACTTAATTCAGCTTAGAAAAATAAAAGACAGGAGTGGAAATATTACTCCTGTTGAAAATTCTGCGGACATCCCTTTTGACGTTAATAGAGTTTTTTATTTGTATGATATTCCAGGAGGAGAAAGTAGAGGGGCTCATGCTCATAAAGAATGTCATCAATTTTTGATAGCGGCAAGTGGTGCTTTTGAAGTACTACTAGATGATGGGAAAGTTAAGAGACAGGTTTTGTTAAATCGACCGGATATAGGGCTGCATATACCTCCAGGGATTTGGGCTTCTGAAGTTAATTTTTCTTCCGGAGCTATTTGTTTGGTACTCGCTTCTCATCATTATAATGAAACCGATTATATTAGAGATTATGATCAATTTTTAAATTATTATCATTGATTATGATAAGTAATTATAATATCAAATTACGCTTTGTTGAAGAAAAGGATGCTGCTTTTATTTTGGAGTTGCGTACAGACTTGTCAAAGTCAAGATTTATAAGTCAAACGGATTCTGATACAGAAAAACAGAAAGAGTGGATAAAAAACTATAAGCTTAGAGAAGAAAAAGGTGAAGAATTTTATTTTATAGCTTCAGATGTAAATGAAATTGATTTTGCTACGTATAGAATCTATAATAAGAAAGAAGATACTATTGAAATAGGTAGTTTTATTTCCAGACCTTCTTATAATAATCCCATCAATGTGATTAAGCTGGATATCATAATAAAGGAATACGTTTTTACTGTTTTAGGATATCAAAAATTGAATTTTGAAGTAAGAAAAGATAATAAATCAGTTGTCAATTATCACAAAAAATTCAATCCGGTCATAGTAAACGAAGATGAGTTAAATTATTATTTTGTGCTAGAAAAAGAAGCTTTTTTTGAAAGTAAAATTAAATTTCAAAGTTTTTTAAGTAAGTAGCATTCATCTTTTGATTTTAAAGAGTAATAGTATTCAAAAATGTACAATTTCTTAGTCTAAATTTTACATGCGTTTTTAAAAATCCAAATTTATAATTGAATAATTTTAGATACGATATATCCTTTTTGAGAGTATTGGCAGTTATGTCGGTACTGTTTTTTCACTATAATATTCGTGGATTCAGTGGGGGTTTTGTAGGAGTAGATATCTTTTTTGTGATTTCAGGTTTTTTGATGACACAAATAATAGTAAAAGGTATTGATAATAATAATTTTAGTATTCTTGATTTCTATAAGAGAAGAATGCTAAGGATATTTCCGGCATTACTATTTACGTTGGTCGTTTTTAGTGTAATTATTGCTTTTGTACTTCCAACTCAGTTTTTCCAGTTCCAAAATAATGCTTTTTCAAGTACACTTTTCTTTTCTAATATTTATTATTACTTAAGTTCCGGATATTTTGATGCGGCTTCTCACTATAATTTTCTGTTGCACACTTGGTCATTATCAGTTGAATGGCAATTTTATATTATTTATCCACTCTTTTTGTTGCTTACAAAAAGGCTCTATCAATCGAATCTACAACTTTTTAAAGTTATTTTCATATCTGTGACATTATTATCCTTAGGAAGTGTTTTGTATTTTAATGCGATAGGCAAAAACGACTTTTCCTTTTATATGTTTGTCACAAGAGCATGGGAAATGATGGCAGGTGGTTTAGCTTTATTATACCAGCAGTCATTTCAAAAAATAGCTGTCAAATGGAAATTATTTGGAGTAACCGTTTCATTGTTTTCTCTGTTGTTGTTTGTTTATTTGGTTAATGGTTATACGGTGATGTGGCCATCGCTATTAACAATTTTACCTGTTACAGCTACAGCCGTTATTATTAGTTTGAATCAGGAACTTCGTTGGTATAAAAATAAAATGGTTACTTATTTAGGAAATATCTCTTATTCACTTTATTTATACCATTGGCCATTTTTTGTTATAAGTCATTTTTTAGTTTTGGATATAGCATTCAAACATCGATTGGTTTTTATTATTTTATCTTTTTTGTTGGCTGTTTTTTCATACGAATTGATAGAGAAAAATAAGTTAGTCAAAAACTTTAAGTTTGTTGCAACAACGAGTGTTTCAATATTTGCAGTTACATTTTGTTTGGCTAAATACAATACTAATATTACTATCAATAAAGAAATAGATCTTGGGAAATATGTTGCTAATTATAAATTTAGTGATGAAGCCAAAGCCCAATACAGAATGGGTAAATTTCATCATTTAGGTGATCAACCTTTACCATCTGACTTTAAAAACAATTTATTTTTTCCAAATAATAACAAAAAAAATATTCTTTTAATTGGCGATAGTCATGCCGGAATGTTTGGTCAAACAATGCAGCAAATAGCTGATAATTTAAATCTTAATCTAATTCAAATATCTTCTGATGCAACTTTTCCAATTAAAGATGCTAAAAGTGTTTTTGAAACACCTATAAAGTTATTTAATTATGCTTTTACTGATTTTATTCCGGCTAATCAAGACAAAATTAATTTGGTAGTCTTTAGTGCTAATTATTTGGGATATGAAGATGTACTTTTAGATGACTATTTGAACAAAACTTTAGCTTATTTTAATAAAATTAATATCCCCGTTTTATTTATTGGACAAACTAGAGCCTATAAATTAGATTATTCTACCTATCAATTTTTACTTGATAAATATCAAATAGAAAGTCAGGAAGATAAAGATAGAATTAAAAGAGTAATGGATAAAAATGAAGTTTTGCTGGCGAAGCTTGGAAATAGATATGTAGATTTATTTAAAAAAGAAGTTAAACCTTTATCCCTAAATGGTGTTCCTTATATTTATGATCATGACCATTTAACTTTTTTTGGTACTAATCAATATAATACGCTAATTACGAATAAAATAAAAAGCTTCATCAAGTAAATATATTCAAAGGAATATGATTAAATTTTTAGATCTTCAAAAAGTTAATTTGCTTCATCAGGAAGCTATCGAAAAAAGAATGCTGGACGTATTTCGTTCTGGTTGGTATTTGTTAGGAAAAGAAGTAAAAACATTTGAAGAAAATTTAGCGCAATATATAGGTTCCAAACATGCTATTGGTGTAGCCAATGGTTTGGATGCCTTACGGTTGATTTACAGAGCTTATTTAGAATTAGGTATTATGCAGGAAGGAGACGAGGTTATAGCTCCTGCTAATACTTACATTGCCTCTTTATTAGCTATATCAGATAATGGCTTGGTTCCTGTATTAGTTGAACCTGATGATACTACTTTTAATATTGATATATCGAAAATTGAAGCAGCCATCACCTCAAAGACTAAAAGTATTCTAATTGTTCATTTGCAGGGTAGAGTGGTGTATAATGAAGCTTTGAAATCCTTAGCCGAAAAATACCAATTGAAAATTGTTGAAGATAATGCACAGGCAATTGGTGCTATGTGGAACGGTATCAAAACCGGAAACCTAGGAGATGCGGCTGGCTTTAGTTTTTATCCAGGTAAAAACTTAGGTGCTTTGGGAGATGGAGGAGCTGTTACAACTAATGACGATATTTTAGCATCTACAATACGAGCCATTGCAAATTATGGTTCTAATCAAAAATATGTTAATATATACAAAGGATTAAATTCCCGATTGGATGAAATTCAGGCAGCCATATTAGATGTTAAATTGCGATATATTGATACTGAAAATGAACGCAGAAGACAAATAGCCAATAAGTATAATGCAGGGATTACTAATCCTAAAATTATACTTCCGGAAATTCCTGTGAATGACTTAGAGCATGTATGGCATGTATATGTAGTACGAACTGAAAATAGAGATGCATTACAACAATATTTGACTGATAAGGGTATTCAAACTATTATTCATTATCCAATACCGCCTCATAAGCAACATGCTTATAAAGAAATGAATGATTTGTCTTTTCCAATAGCAGAGAAAATGCACAAGGAGGTTTTGAGTTTGCCTATTAGCCCGGTAATGACAAATGAGGAGGTTAATACGGTAATTGCTATACTAAATACTTTTTAAGATAATGGAAAATCCATTAGTAACCATTGTTGTTGTAAGTTATAATCATTCAAAATATATTAAAGAAAATTTAGATAGTATAAAAAAACAATCTTATCCAAATATTGAATTAATTATTGGAGATGATGCTTCCCTAGATAATTCGGTCGAGGTTTTTGAAAGTTGGTTACAAGCAAATCAGTATAGTGCGATAACAAATTTTCATAAAAAAAATACCGGATTGGCGACCACGTTGAATGAATGTATTGGATTGGCAAATGGTAAGTACATAAAACTTATTGCAGCAGATGATTTCTTTCATTTTGATTACATAAAAAATTGTGTAGCCTTATTTGAAACCACAAATGCGGATTTAATTTATACAAAGGCTTATGGTGTTGATGAAAATTCTAAGATTTTAAATGAGGATTTTTTCGGAAGTCCTGAATTTAAAAATAACAAAGAGTTAAGAGCATTATTATACAATGGCAATTTCATTTCAGGAGCTGCTTTTATTGTAAGGAAATCAGTTTACAATAAGATAGGATATTATCAAAGAGACGTTTTATTAGAGGACTATGATTTAGTTTTAAAAATGTTAAATAGTGGTTTGGTAATTAAATATTTGCCCCAATCTCTTTTATATTACAGAAGACATGACGGAAATATTACTAAAACTAAATTTGATTTATTACAGGCACATACAATAGCAACAAAAATTAAGTATGATATTCATTTTGAATTTGATAGTGTTATTAATGGAAATATTCTAAAGCAATTAAAGCAACTTAATCCAAATTTAGGATTAATTAAAAAGGGATATTATAAATATAAAAAAAGAAAATTGTTTTATTATTTGTTAATAAATAAGCCTTTTTTGATCAAGTCATTCATCAAATTGAGATTGATATAAATATGTTGTCAATAATCATATCCTCATATCAAAAAAGTTATTTTAATCAGTTTGAGAAAAATGTTGAAGCTACGATTGGAACTGGTTTTCAATATGAAATAATCAAAATTGATAATCCTGGAATTATGGGGATTTGTGCAGCTTATAATTCAGGAGCAGCTAAGGCAAAATATCCCAATTTATTGTTTATTCATGAAGACGTACAATTTGAAACTCAAAATTGGGGAGATATATTAATACAATATTTAAAGCGTCCTGAAATAGGAATAGTAGGTTTAGCAGGAGCAACTCGAAAAACCAAAATGATATCAAGTTGGTATCAGTTGTTAATAGGTGATAAGGATGCCAACAGATATAATTATAAGCAGGTTTTTAAATTTCAGGATAGAGCGACTGAAGTAAGAACGAATAATCCATTACAGGAGTATACCTCTGATGTTATCACTTTAGATGGTCTTTTTTTAGCTATTGAGGCTTCAAAGTTTAATCATTTTAAGTTTGATGAATCGCTATTAAAAAGCTTTCATGGTTATGATTTAGATTTTAGTTTGAATGTTTCAACGCAATATCAAAATATTGTAATTTATGACATATTGCTCACTCATTTTTCAGAAGGAAAGGTAAATGAATGTTGGGAAAAAGAAGCTCTTTTAGTTCATAAAAAGTGGATGAAAACACTGCCAATTGACGATGGCGTTTTAACGAATTCTGAAATTAAAAATCTCGAGACAGCAGTTTTATACGATACATTGAATAGGATATTTAGTTATGATTTAGATAAGTTTTCTAAACTTTTATTAATATGGCGTATTTTAAAAACATACAAAATGAAATCAAAGTTTTTTCAAAAAACTTTCCTTGTCGAGTTAAGATATAAATTGTTCAATTAAAAAATTAAATAAAGAAGCACTTAACTAATGAAATTTTTAGCCTATTATTTACCTCAATACCATCCTATTCCAGAAAATAATAAATGGTGGGGAATTGGTTTTACCGAATGGACCAATGTTGCGAAAGCAAAACCATTATTTAAAGGACATAGACAGCCTATTTTGCCTAGTGAATTAGGTTACTATGATTTAAGGTTAGTGGATACCCAAATTCAGCAAGCTGAATTAGCCAAAGAATATGGAATAGATGGATTTATTTATTATCAATATTGGTTTGGTGACGGAAGGATGCTATTAGAAAAGCCGGCTGAAAATATGCTAAATGATAAAAGAGTCGATTTACCATTTTGTTTTTGTTGGGCAAATGAAACCTGGTCAGGAATATGGCATGGTGTCGATAATCCAGAGGTATTGATGGAGCAACAATATTTAGGTCAAAAAGATTATACTGATTATTTTAATTATTTATTGCCTTTTTTTAAAGATGATCGATATATCAAAGTAGCAAATAAACCGAAGTTTCATATTTATAGATTAGATTCAATTCCTGATATAGAAGTTTTTATTGAAACATTTAATCAATTGGCTAAAGACAATGGATTTGATGGGGTTTATTTTGTAGCAACCGGAAATGTAGGTTCAGAAAATGTTGTTAATAATGATAAAGTATTTGGTGTAGTAGGTTTGGATTTTTTTAAAAAATTGAGATATTCACAATATTTTTATTTTGATGAAGAAAGTAAATGGTTTAATTATGAACGTTTATGGAAAACATGGACAGGTCATTTTAAAGAAATGAGTAAGCGTAAAAAACCATTGGTTGTTAATTATGAGGCAGGAATTAAAAAAATGCCAACAACAATTTTAAATTCCAAATATATTCCCTGTATTCTGCCTAATTGGGATAATTCAGCCCGTTCAGGAGTTAAATCTTTAGTATTACACAATTCCAATCCCGAAGCATTTAAACATTATTTAAGTCAAAGTGTTCAGGAATATAAAAAACATCCCGAAAATCCTCCTTTTTTTATAATTAAATCATGGAATGAATGGGCTGAGGGGAATTATTTAGAACCGGATCGTTTTTTTGGGCGTAAATGGTTAGAAGTGATTAAGGAAGTAAGAGCAAAACACAATATTTAGTGAAGAGGCAGCTGTATTATATTTATTGGTTTTTTAGAACGTTACCTTTACGAAGGAATTTTCCAAAATACAATGTTTTATCAGTTGAAGAAACTATTACTGATATTGTGACCAATAAAAAATCGTTAAGCCGTTTTGGTGATGGTGAGTTTCGATTGGTGAATAGAGAACGCAATATTGTATTTCAAAGTTTATCCAATGAAATAGCAGATAGATTATCTGAAGTTTTAAACTCAAAATTACCGAACCATTTAGTTGCAATACCATCTAGTTTTGTATCGGTTAAAGAATTTAAAAGAGAGGCTAAAATCCATTGGCTTCACTTTATTAATCAATATGGAGATCAAATAGCCCAAAGTATAACAAATAAAAAATATGTTTTTGGGAATGCTTTTATTTCGCGTTTTTACATTGATTATCAAAGTAAAAAAGATGCCGTAAAAGTTGTGCGTTTATTGAAAGAAATTTGGAATCTAAAAGATGTGGTCATTGTAGAAGGTGAGTTCTCTCGTCTGGGGGTAGGGAACGATTTGTTTGGCAATGCTAAAACACTTCAAAGAATTATATGTCCTTCAAAAGATGCATTTAGCAAGTATGATACAATTTTAGAGATAGCAAAGTTACACGGTAAGCATAAATTAATTTTAATTGCATTAGGGCCAACCGCATCTGTTTTAGCCTATGATTTAGCAAAATCAAATTATTGGGCCATTGATATTGGTCATGTAGATGTTGAATATATGTGGATGCTTCAAAACGCAAAAAATAAGATCCCCATTAAAGGGAGATATGTTGCAGAAGCAGCTTCAAATGAAAACTTTGAAATTCAGGAAAATGATAGAGAATTATATAGGTCTAGTATAATTTGTAACATATAAATTGATGAAGTTAAGTATCATAATACCAGTTTATAATACCGAATCATATTTAAAAAGATGTTTGGATAGTGTCTTTTCTCAGGATTTATCCACCAATGATTTTGAAGTTATTGTTATAAATGACGGTTCTACGGATAATTCCTTAGCTATATTAGAGGATTATGAACGAAAACATGAAAATTTAGTATTATTATCTCAGGAGAATCAAGGGGAAGCGGTTACTAGAAATAAAGCTATTGAAATTTCAAAAGGAGTTTATATTGCTTTTGTAGATTCTGATGACGCTATTTATGATGCTACTCTTTTAGATATAGTTAGATATATAGATTTGTATGATTTGGATCTTTTGTATCTAAATATACATTTGTATGACGAAAAAGGGAATTTTATCAATAAAACCAATTCTGTTGGTGATATAAATGTAGTAAAAGATGGCTTATCGCATCCAAGAAGAACTTTTCCAGCAACAATCTATAGAAGAAGTTTGATACAAAATATTAAATATCCTCAAGGTATAATGATTGGGCCTGATACTGTTTTTAATGTAAAAGCTCATTTTTTAGGAAAAAAAATTAGTTATTGGGATGTACCCTATTATAAATATACTCAAAGACCGACTTCTTTATCTAAACAAGGACGCTCAGATAAAGCCTATCAAGGTTTTGTAAAAGCTATAATTGAAATTACTCAATTTGAAAAAGCAAATTCATCAAAGTCTATTATAGAAAATCAATATTTTAAAGAGGTATATCTTCTTCTTATAACAAGAATTGTTGAACTAAATATAATTCCAAATTGGGATAAAGTAAAGTATACTGCCTTAATACAATTATTGGATGAATTACAAATTCGAACAGAGTTAGCAAAGTTGTCCTCTAAATATAAGTATATCGATAAGAGTTTTTACTCTTTTAAATACTATCAAAATTATCTTGGATTAAAGTCCATACTTTATAAAAAACTAATTAGCAGTAATAAATAAATATAAATGATTCCGTTTAATAAAACTCATCAAACAGGTAACGAGATAAACTACATGCAGGAAGTTTTGGCCAGTGGAAAATTGGCCGGAAACGGACTTTTTACCAAAAAATGTCAGAGTTGGTTTGAAGAGCGTTACGGTTTTAAAAAAACCATATTGACCACTTCTTGTACCGATGCATTAGAAATGTGTGCTATCTTGATAAATATTAAGGAGGGGGATGAGGTTATTGTACCCAGTTATACCTTTGTTTCTACTGCCATTGCTTTTGTAAGACAAGGGGCTAAGATTGTCTTTGCCGATTCCTATGCTGATAATCCTAATATAGATGCCGATAAAATCGAATCCCTGATTACAGCTAAAACCAAAGCGATTGTTCCCGTACATTATGCAGGGATAGCCTGTGATATGGATAAAATTATGGAAATTGCTAAGAAGTATCAACTGTATGTTATTGAAGATGCAGCTCAGGCAATTGATAGTTTCTATATTGATAAAGATGGTGTAAAAAAAGCATTAGGAAGCATTGGACATTTAGGGGCATTTTCTTTTCATGAGACCAAAAATATTATATCAGGCGAAGGCGGTTTGTTAACCATCAATGACGAACAATTTATTCGCAGAGCTGAAATAATTTGGGAAAAAGGAACCAATCGTGCTGAGTTTTTCAGAGGCGAGGTAAATAAATATGGTTGGGTAGATACCGGTTCTTCTTTTTTACCTTCTGAACTGATTGCTGCTTTTTTATGGGCGCAATTAGAACAAATTGATGTAATCCAAGCCAAACGAATTGGTTTGTGGAACCGCTATTATGAATTGTTGAGTAAACTGGATTTGAAAGAGATTCAATTGCCTCAAGTTCCTGATTATGCTACTAATAACGGGCATTTGTTTTATATTGTTACAAAGAATATTGAAAGCAGAAATCAATTGATTCAAAGAATGAAAGAAAATGGTTTTCATGCTGTTTTTCATTATTTATCACTGCATAATAGTGACTATTATAAAGAGCAATACGATGGAGACGAACTTGAAAACAGCGATAAATTTACAGATTGTTTATTGAGACTTCCGTTGTTTTATGATTTACAGGAATCAGCTATAGAACAATTAGTTGAAAATTGTTTGAACCCCGCTTTTATAAGCTAATAGATGAATACTCCTAAAATTAGTGTCATTATTCCGGTTTATAATGTTGAAAAATACATTCAGGATTGTATTGAATCTTTAATTCATCAGACTTTCAAAGATTGCGAATTTATTTTTGTAAATGATGGATCAACAGATAAATCAAAGTTGATTATCGAATTGTATCTGGAAAAAGATAGCCGAATACAGCTTGTAAATCAGGAAAATAAAGGGGTGAGTGTCGCCAGAAATGAAGGTATATCCATTGCAAGAGGACAATATATTGCCTTTGTTGACGCTGATGACTGGATTGAAAAAGATATGTATCAGCGACTTCATGATACCATGGAGCAATATCAATCAGATATCGTTTTGTGTAATATGTTTGGTTACGTTAATGGGAAACAATTTATTTCAGGATATGAATTTCCGAAAGAAAAGCGTTTAGGAATAGATTTTATACAAGATACGCTTTGGAGGCATCTAATTCAAAAAGATGATTTGTATTCTTCCTGTAACAAACTTTTTAAAGCAGCTATTATTAAAGATAATGCTATTAATTTTCCACCAGGAAACAAATTGTCTGAAGATAATGTTTTCAATTTAAAGTATTTCAATAAAATACAAAGTTTTGTTTATATTGATTACACGGGTTATCATTACCGCGAAGTTGCCGGAAGTGCCATGCGAAGTATTTTAAAAATGAATTATTTTGAGAATATTTTAAGATTATATCAGGTTGATTATAGACGCTATTTAGATTTAAAATTCAGCGATGAAGAAATTGAAAAAATTCGTTCAGAAAAGCTGATTAATAATACCATATCGTTAATCCATTTTTATTTTGTTCCTACGCCACAGCTGTCTTTGATGAAAAGAATAGCTATGATAAAACAAATGCTTTATAATGAAGATGTTGTTGGTGTAATTCATAAATATTATCAAAGTCTTTATGACAAAGGCGGGAGATATGATCAGTTTATTTTAAAAGCAGTAAAAAATCAGTCAGTAGTAAAATTGTATATAGCTACTTCTTATAGTAGGTATAGAAATAAATAAAATATGAAAATACTAATGTTCTTCCATGGAGGAAGTAAAAATAGAGGCTGTGAAGCTATTGTTCGTTCAGGAGTTGCTTTGATAAAAAAACAAAACCCCAATGTAACTGTTGACTTAATTTCATTAGATGCTGCATCGGATACGATGATTCCTTTGATAGATACATTATATTCGGAAAAACGTAGACAAATCTCTAAATATTCTTTTAATTGGTTGCTCAGTTTAATCAATCTTAAGATTTTTAAAGACGAGAACTTTCCTTATAGAATTATTCATAAAGATATAATTGAAAAGATACCTCATTATGATGTGTTCCTGTCCATTGGTGGAGATAATTACTGTTATGGTGAGCAACCCGGGTTTTATGAAATCAACCGTTGTATTAAAAAGGCAGGAAAGAAATTAGTATTATGGGGAGCATCAATAGGAACTGAGGATCTTTCTGAACAAAAGATTCAGGATTTAAAGCTTTTTGATTTAATCTTGGCCAGAGAGACCTTAACTATGGATATTTTGAAAAATAATGGTATTCAGGAGGTAAAACTTTGTGCTGATGGAGCTTTTACAATGGATAAAGAGGAATTGTCTTTGCCGGAAGGATGGGTAGAAAATAATACGATTGGGTTTAATTACAGTCCGTTAGTTTGGAAAAAGAACAGCAATTCAAAAAAAGCCGCTTTTGATTTAGTACAACATATCATTGTCAATACGAATCTGACGATTGCTTTAACGCCTCATGTTATTGAATCAGGAAATGACGATTATGCGATACTTCAGGAATTTTATAATCAGTTTAAAGAGAGTGGCAGAGTACTAATTTTACCAAAAGATTTAAATGCTATTCAATACAAGGGGTATATTTCCAGAATGCGTTTTTTTATAGGAGCAAGAACCCATGCCACTATTGCTGCTTATTCTAGTGGCGTTCCTACGATGGTTTTGGGTTATAGTGTAAAATCTAAAGGAATAGCAAAAGATATTTTTGGTACTGAAAAATTAGTTTTGAATCTCGAAGAGATTTCTAATTCAGAGAAATTGATATCCAATTTTGATGAAATGTTAGAAGAGGAGAAAAGTTTGAAAGCTGTATTAGAAAACAAAATTCCTGAAATTAAAAAGATGTCGCATAAAGCTGCAGCCTATCTTTTTGAATTAAATTAATGAAAAAAAGCATTGTTTTTGTAATTCCCAGTCTGGATGCAGGAGGGGGCGAAAAAAGTCTGGTGAATTTATTGAATTGTATTGATTTTAATCAATACGAAGTGGATTTAATTCTTCTAAATAAAAAAGGAATTTTTTTAAAATCAGTACCAGCCGAAGTAAATATCCTTGAGCTTAACGAGGATTATTTAATTTTCACAAAAAATATCAAGCTTGCTATTGTTGAGTTTATCAAAAAAGGAAAATTAAAACTGGCATTTTCAAGGTTTATGTATGCTTTGAAACTTTTCAGTATACAAAATAGTGGAATTGCCGAACAAAGAAGTTGGAAATATATAGTAAAGTCAATCAAGTTACCATTTGCTAAATATGATGCAGCAGTAGGATTTCTTGAAAAATCATCAATTTATTTTATTATAGACTGTATTGAAGCTAAAAAGAAAATAGGTTTTATACATAACGATTACAATAAATTGAATTTGGATGCAAGTATAGATGAAAAATATTTTAGGAATCTTGATGTTATTGCAACCGTTTCTGAGGAATGTGCTACAGTTCTAAAAGAAAGATTTCCTGATTTCCTAAAAAAGATCAAAGTAATATACAACATCGTTTCAGAAGAATTGATCCATAAATTAGCTCTCGAAAAAGCCAATATAAATAAGTCAGTCCCTATTATACTTTCAATAGGGAGATTGCATCCGCAAAAAGGATTCGATTTAGCTATCGATGCCGCTTTGATATTAAAGGAAAATAATATTCATTTTCAGTGGTTGGTCATTGGCGAAGGCGAACAAAGAATGGAGCTGACAAAAAGAATAAAAGAGAAAGGACTGGAAAAAAACTTTATTCTTTTAGGATTAAAAGAAAATCCATACCCATATCTTAAAGCCGCTACTGTATATGTGCAACCATCTAAATACGAAGGCAAATCGATTGCTATAGATGAAGCCAAGATACTCAATAAGCCTATTATTGTTACTAATTTTTCTACTGCTAAAGATCAAATTCAATCCAATGTAAACGGAATTATTACGGAGATGAAACCCGATGCGTTAGCAATAGCAATAAGCAATTTATTAGATGATAATAATCTTCAGACCTCATTAGCTGAAAATTTATCTAAGGAAAAATTAGGGACAGAAGATGAAATTAATAAAATATATCAGTTGATAAATGAATAGTAAGAAAGATATTTTATTTATTACCCATGAGTTGCAGTGTGGTGGTGCAGAAAAGGCACTTATTTCTTTGTTGCAGGTAATAGATTATGATAAATTTAATGTTTATGTCCAGCTTTTTTGGAACAGAGGGCTGTTTTTAAATCAGCTCCATGAAAAAGTAATTCTTCTGCCAGCTCCTGTTGCATTTCAATATTTTGATATGTCAATAAAAAAAGCTTTGTATGAATGCTTGAAAAAAGGAAGGTTTGATATTATTTATAATCGGATTATCTCAAGTATCCTAATGAAATTTGAGAAAAATGTTTATCGGAAAGAGCAGTTGAGCTGGAAATATGTTAGTCGATGCGTTCCGAAATTAGATCAGAAATTCCATTATGCTGTAGGTTGTATTGAAAAAGGACCTAATTATTATTGTGTTGAAAAAGTGGATGCACCCAAAAAGCTTGGATGGATACATAATGATTACGACAAAATGCACATGTCTAAAGAAATCGACATTCCTTTTTTTAATAAAATAGATTATATTTTCACCGATTCTGAGGAATGTAAATTAGTCTTGGAGAATAATTTTCCAATGTTTCCGGGTAAATTCCAAGTTTTGAAAAATATTGTTTCTCCAAAATTAATACACAAATTAGCTCAGGAAGAAATTGACCCACCGTACTCTGGTTTCAAAATTATTTCTGTTGGTCGTTTCAGTCATCAAAAAGGCTATGATATGGCCATTGATGCTGCCAAAATAGTTAAAGACAAAGGCTACGATTTTAATTGGATTATTTTGGGTGATGGAGAATTAAAAGAGGAACTTAAAAAACAAATATCAGATAATAATTTAACGGATATTATTCAATTATTGGGTATTAAGGAAAATCATTATCCTTATGTACAGCAAGCCGATGTATTTATGCAAACCTCCCGTTTTGAAGGGAAATCAATTTCTATAGATGAGGCTAAAATTTTGAATAAACCTATTTTGGTAACTAACTTTAGCACCGTAAAAGATCAAATTACAGATTACAAAACGGGTATTATTGCAGAGATGAATGCTGAATCAATAGCCGAAAAATGGATTGAACTAATCGTAGATAAAGGATTAAGAGAGCGATTAACTCATAATTTATCATTAGAAGATAATGGAACCGAAAGGGAGATTGAACGTTTGTATCATTTTTTAAATAATTAAAAAAAATGGTTTTTACAGTCTTTACTCCGGTTTATAATAGAAAAGAGTTTCTACCTAAGATATATCAAAGTCTGTTAGCTCAAAAGAACAAGAATTTTGAATGGCTAATCGTTGATGATGGAAGTACTGATGGTGTTGAAGAGCTTGTGAAAGAGCTAATTGCAAGAAAAGAAATCCAGATTAATTATTATTATAAAGAAAACGGGGGAAAACATAGTGCCATTAATTTTGGAGTAAATAAAGCAAAGACGGATTTATTTATAATTATTGACAGTGATGATTTTTTTGCAAACAATGCTTTGGAATTATTATCTGAACAATGGGATGTTATTAAGAATGATAATAGTATTTGTGGTATTGTAGGTTTGTCAAGCTATACAAACGGTGAAATTGTAGGAAGCCCATTTCCTGATACAATTTGGGATGTTCATTTTCCAGATATTTATTATAAGTACCATCTGAAAGGTGATAAATCAGTTGCATTTAAAACCAGTGTTCTAAAAGAGTTTCCTTTTCCAGAGAAAATGGGTGTCCGTTTTGTTTTCGAAGCTGTGGTTTGGCATGAAATGGCAAAAAGATACAAAGTAAGATGTATCAATGAGGTTATTCAATTTGTAGAATATCAAAACCAAGGACTTTCAGATAGTTCGTATAAAAAATGGTATATAGAAGGTCTGGCTTTTTCGTATTATAAATTGATAGACAATCAAACGCATCCTTTTCTAAAATACCCAAAAGTGTTTTTGTGGGATTATGTTTATTTAGTTATTTATTCTTTATTGCTAGAAGAGAATTATTTTCAAAAACTCAATACACTTTACCAAAAACTAATTTATTTATTTGTTTTTCCAAGGGCTTATTATTCCTATAGAAATATGAAAAATTTACTAAAAGATTAATTGATTAAATCGCTGAAATATTTATGATTAAAAGAATTATAAAATCGATAAAATTCCGTTTAGGGATGATTTCTGAGGGGGAACTAAACGTAGAAGCCTGCTTGAAAATGGGGATGAAATTAGGAAAAAATGTTCATGGAGTAGCGGCCTGTATGCTGGATTATGCCCATTGCTGGTTAATTGAAATAGGAGATAATGTAACATTTGCGCCTCAGGTTTATTTATTAGCTCACGATGCCAGTACTCAAAAGTTATTAGATTATACAAAAATTGCTAAAGTAATTATTGAAGACAATGTTTTCATTGGGGCGCGAGCATTAATTATGCCTGGTGTTAGAGTTGGTAAAAATTCCATTGTAGCGGCAGGGAGTATTGTAACTAAATCAGTTCCTGAAAATACAGTAGTGGGTGGTAATCCTGCCAAATTTATTACTACAGTAGCTGATTATAAAAAGAAACATCAGGAAATAATGCAAACAGCTCCTGTTTACGATAAAAGTTGGTTAATGCAGGAAGGCATAACCGCCGAAATGCGCGAAAAAATGAATAGAGATTTAGAAAACACATTAGGATATATTGTTTAACAAAGTTGTACTCATTTAATTTTTAAATAAAAAATACTAATGTTTTATATTCTCCTACTAATTTTCTTGGTTTTAGCGGTTGATTTTATTCCAATGCTTTACACCTGGCAAAGCCGTATCCGCATTGGACGTTACAATTCGACAGAACAATGGAATTATAAAATCACTGAAAAATCAATAAAGTGGTTAAAAAAAGCGCCAACAATTACTTTTACGGATAACAGAAGACTAGTAATTATTGATATTTTAAAAGGGAATTATAAAAGAGCTGCCATTCAACATTGGCAGGAAGCGGCATTAGTCTTGGGTTTAAGTGAAGTTGTAGCAAAAACAAATAGTATTACTATTAGAAAAAATATTGAACAATATATTGCCAATAAAATTGATAAAAATGGTTTTTGGCTAGATAAGCCTAAAGAAATAGATGGTGTAATACTCGCTTATGCCATGATTAATTTAAAAGGAATCGATCATGATAAAATGAAACCCAGTTATGATTATATCTATAATTTAATCTTAAGTTTAGAGGGGATGGATGGTACAATAGCCTATAAAAGTTACAGTACAAACTATCGTTATGTGGACACTATTGGATTTATTTGTCCTTTTTTGATTAACTATGGTATAAAGTTTCAAGTAGAAGAAGCGGTAAATTTGGGGATAAACCAAATTACAGAGTTTAATAAGTACGCGATGTTAAATGATACGTTTATTCCTTGTCATAGCTATTTAGTTGATTCAAAAATACCAGTAGGTTTGTTTGGATGGGGGCGAGGTTTAGGATGGTATGCCATTGGTTTGATAGACTCTTGGACTGCACTGCCTGATGCACATGAGTATAAATACAAATTAACAGAAAGTGTGATTGCTTTTGCAAAAATGGCAGTTCAATTTCAAAATGAAAACGGAAGTTGGAATTGGATTGTTTCTGTAAAAGAATTCAGGGCTGATTCTTCTACAACAGCGACTTTAGCCTGGTTTTTTGCCAATGCCTTCCAAATAGAATCCATAAGGGAAATTAGTTTAGCTGCAAAATCAAAAGCCTTGCAATATCTAATGTCGGTAACCAGACGGGATGGTGCAATTGATTTTTCGCAAGGAGATACAAAAGCAATTGGAGTACACTCACAGGATTTTGATATCTTGCCTTTTACACAAGGGTTTGTTCTAAGGACATTAAATCATAAATAAGCATTAGTTTAAAATGATATACTTCCTCTTTTTGTACAATCTTATCCGAATTTCTTTTTTGAAATTGCGATATAAAGGTTTTAAAGCTTCATTATTGCAGCGAATTAGTCCGTCGGCGGAAATAAAAATACTGCAAACAGGAAAAATTTTGTTAGGAAACAATGTATGTATTTCCAGAAATTCCAGTTTAGTAGCCACTAATTCCGGAAATATAATAATAGGCGACAAAGTGTTCGTGAATCAAAATTGTATGCTGAGTGCCAAATCCAAAATTACAATAGGAGACAATTGTAATTTTGGTCCTAATGTGTGTGTGTTTGATAACGACCATCGTTATGATGCAATTAATGGCGTGAGCGCCTCCGAATATGCTCTTGGAGAAATAAGTATAGGTTCAGGAACTTGGATAGCCAGTAATGTGGTTGTTTTAAGAAATACAACTATTGGCAAGAATTGTGTTATTGGTGCCGGTTGCGTTATAAAAGGGATTGTACCTGATAATACTTTAGTTTTTATGGAAAGAAACCAAATTCAAAAGAGTATTCTGTAAATGCGTATTTTATACATTACCAATCAAATTTCGGGTGCCGGAGGATTAGAAAGAGTACTATCGGTTAAAGCCAGTTATTTGGCGGATATATTGAATTATGAAGTACATATTGTTACTTTGAATCAGGGGGATGATACTTTGTTTTTCGATTTTAGTAATAAAATAACACATCATGATATTTTGGTGAATGGGAATGTTTTACAATATATAAAACAGTATTCAATTGGTTTAAAGAAACTTGTAAGTAGGATAAAACCCGAAATTATCTGTGTATGTGATGATGGATTAAAGGCTTTTTTTCTACCATTGTTATTAAGCAAAAACTCTCCAATGATTTATGAACGTCATGTTTCTAAACAAATTGAAATTAAAGCAGATTCAGAAACTTTTTTGCAAAAAATAAAGACCAAACTAACTTTCATTTTAATGGGTATTTTGGCAAAGTCGTATGATAAATTTGTGGTTTTGACTCAGGGAAATACCTCAGAATGGAACTTGAAAAATATAGCCGTTATTCCTAATCCTTTGTCGTTTTATCCTGAGGAGTCATCAAAATTGGGAAATAAAACGGTAATTGCGGTAGGCAAACAATCGTTTCAAAAAGGTTATGACCGTTTATTGCAAAGTTGGAAAATAGTTCATCAAAAAAATCCCGATTGGAATTTGTCAATTTTTGGTACAATCGATGAAAAACAGGGATTGAAAAGCTTAGCCGAACAATTAGGAATTGAGAAAAAAGTATTTTTTTACCCGGCCGAAAAAAATATAATACAGCAATATCAGCAGGCTTCTGTTTTTGTATTGCCCTCTCGTTTTGAGGGTTTTGGAATGGTATTGATTGAGGCAATGGCTTGTGGAGTTCCCTGTATCTCTTTTGATTGTCCTCATGGACCTAAAGATATTATTAGCAATAATCAGGATGGGTTTTTGGTGGGAAATAATGATATAATGCAATTTGCCTCAGCCATAAATCAATTGATTGAAGATCATTTGTTACGCAAGGAAATGGGAATGAAAGCAAGAGAAAATGTAAAACGTTTTTTGCCTGAAGCGGTAATGAAACAATGGGAAACATTATTTAAAGAATTGGCTTGATGAAAATTTTGTATTGTACCAATCAGCTTTCTACGCATGGTGGAATAGAACGAATGCTGTCGCAAAAAATTAATTTTTTATTGCAACAAAATAAAGATGAGGTTTTTTTAGCCACCTTTGAGCAGTTGGGTATGCCTGATGTCTATCCTTTGGATAATAAATTAACCCGATTTGATTTAGCAATTAATTATCATAAAAATCGCAGTTATTTTCATCCAAAGAATTTAGTTAAAATACTAAAGCATTATTTTAAATTACGAAGATTAATTAAAAAAATCCAACCCGATATTATTGTTTCAGTCAGTTATACACCAGAACAGTTTTTTTTACCTTATATACAAAAACAGATTCCTAAAATAAAGGAATTGCATTCTTCAGGAATAGTTGTTGGGATTTCAGGTAAAAAGGAGAAAAAAAGTATTAAAGAAAATTTGACTTCTATTTTTAAAAGATACAATGCTCTCGTGGTGTTGAACAAAGATGAAGTTCCTTATTTTGAGGGCTGTAATACCGTTGTGATTCCCAATTTTACTGATTTTAAATCGGATTTGTCAACGAAATATGTTAAAGAGAAAACCATAATTGCAGCAGGAAGAATAGCTCCTGTAAAACAATTTCAGGAATTAATTCATATCTGGAAAATGATTCATGACAATTTTACTGACTGGAAAATCAAATTGTTTGGAGATGGAGAACCTCAATTGGTAACAGAACTTCAAGAGTTGATTCAAAGTTTTAATTTAGAATCCAGTTTTTTATTAATGCCGGCTACGGCTAATTTACAAGAGGAATTAGAAAAAGCATCCATTTACGCCATGACTTCAGCAACCGAATGTTTTCCAATGGTTTTATTAGAAGCTCAGGTTTCAGCTTTGCCTATTGTTTCCTATGATTGTCCTTTTGGTCCCCGAAATATTATTACAAATGAGTTTGATGGTTACTTGACCCCACAAAATAATAGGGAATATTTTGCTAAAAGTCTTTCTGAACTCATGCTTGATGAAAGCAAAAGAAATTATTTAGGGGAAAATGCCCGACAAAGCGTTATACGTTTTTCAAAAGAAAATGTAATGGCACAATGGGATGATTTGTTCAATCAGTTAGTTTTTAAACAATAAAATGAGAAATAAATCGATTGCTATTCCCATCCCATATTTTGGTAAATTACCAGCTTGGTTTGAGTTGTTTTTAATGTCTGCTGGTAAAAGTGAAAAAATTGACTTTCTATTATTTACAGATGATGATGCTTATTATGATTATCCTTTAAATTTCAAAGTGTTTAACATAAGTTATGAAGAATTTCAAAATATTTTTTACAATAAATTAGGTAATGTATATTTAGGACATCCTTATAAGCTTTGTGAATATAAACCCTGTTATGGTTATGTTTTAAATGATTATTTAAAAGGTTATGATTTTTGGGGCCACTGCGATATAGATTTAATTTTTGGTGATTTAGATTCCTATTTAGAAAAGATTTCACTAGAGGAATATGATAGAATTTTTACATATGGTCATCTTTCAATTTATAAAAATGTTGAGAGAGTTAATAAAGCATTTAAATTAGAGCTAGGTGCTGGTTTTCCTAAAGTTTTTAAATTTTCTTTTGTTTCTAAAACGACCTATTCCTGTAATTTTGATGAAATAGGTATAAATGTAATTTTGAAAGAATATGGATTTAAAGTTTATGAAAATTCGTTTTTTGCTAATGTAAATGAAAGTTTTAAAAGATTCAGAATTCATTCTGG
This sequence comes from Flavobacterium flavipallidum, assembly GCF_038289905.1. Classification (NCBI taxonomy): domain Bacteria; kingdom Pseudomonadati; phylum Bacteroidota; class Flavobacteriia; order Flavobacteriales; family Flavobacteriaceae; genus Flavobacterium; species Flavobacterium flavipallidum. The sequence goes on from NZ_JBBYHU010000004.1 coordinate 101,763, forward strand.
ACTTTTTGATTTCCCTTCAATTTTAGTCTATAAAAACAATAAGGTATTAGAAATAAAGAAAAAAGAAAATCAGATTGTTCAAAATGAGTTGATGTACTTACATTTTCAAAATAGAAAAAGCCTAAAAATTGATAGTGATATTGTAGGAGATTTTCTTATTTCAGATGAAGGCTTTATAAAATATGATTCAAATCAACTAGAGAAATATTTGACAATATATGGTGATAAAGAAAGTGATGAAGAACAAAATAAATATTATTCATCTTTTTTGAGTGATAAGCGAAAGAAAACTTATTTAAAAATTATAAAAGAGTTCAAACATTCTAATATTATGCTTTTTGGTGTATTATATAATCTTTATACTGCCAAAAAGTGGCTGTCAAAAAACAATATAAGATAATAGTAGATATAATTCAATTTTAAATAATAATTCATGAAATGTTAGATTTTATACCATTACAATATTATACGACAATTTATTATTATTTGTTATTGATAATTGTATTAATTACTTTTTTTAGATCGAATAATACAGCTATTAATTCTTCTAGAAATTTAGGTACAATAAAATCGCTTTCAGGTTTTTTATTGGTAATTGTTCTTTTTTACATGGGACTAAGGCCTGTAAATTATCGTTTTGGAGACATGGTGGTTTATAACCATTCTTTTGAAATGTATCAACAAGGCATGTCTTTCATAGGGGCGAATGATATTGTTTTTGATTTTTTTATGTACAACTGTGCTCAGATAATGACAGCATCAACTTTTTTTTTAATGTGTGCGTTGTTGTATGTTTTGCCCTTATGGGCAGCCTGTAGAAAATGGTTTAAAGACTATCATTATTATGCTTTTTTGGCCTTAGTGGCTTCCTTTTCTTTTTGGGCATTTGGAACGAATGGTATACGGAATGGAATTGCAACATCTGTTTTCTTGTATGCTTTATCCAGAGATAAAATTGTTTTTAAAATACTATTTGTTTTAATTGCTATTGGTTTCCATAAATCACTTGTGATTCCCACAGCCGCTTTAATATTGACTTATTTTTATGCCGATCCAAAGAAATATTTCTACGGATGGTTAGCCTGTATTCCATTATCATTAATTGCAGGAGGTTTCTGGGAAGGATTGTTTGCGGGATTGATGGCTGATGACCGGGTAAGTTATTTAACAGGAACCAATGAACAGGGAGCGTTTTCCAGTACCGGTTTTCGATGGGATTTTTTGTTGTATTCAGCCTCTGCGGTGTATGCGGCTTATTTTTTTATTTTTAAAAAGAAATTTATTAATCCAACTTACAATCGTTTAGTTTGTATTTATTTGGCGGCTAATGGATTCTGGATATTGGTCATTCGGGCTAATTTTTCCAATCGTTTTGCCTATTTATCCTGGTTTATGATGGGGATTATCATTGTTTATCCTTTCTTAACAAAAATTCAAATCAAAAATCAACATAAGGTTTTAGCAACGGTTTTAGTAGCCTATTTTGCTTTTACCTATTTGATGAATGTAATTTTATATAATTAAAAAAAATGAATAATAATTTGATTAGTGTAATTATACCCGTTTATAATGTTTCTAAATATTTGAGGCAATGCTTAGACAGTATAATTAATCAAACTTATAAAGATCTAGAGATAATTTTAATCAATGATGGTTCTACTGACGATAGTTTGAAAATTTGTCAGGAATATGAATTGTTAGATAGTAGGATTTTATTAGTATCTCAAGAAAATAGAGGTCTCGCAGCATCCAGAAATAAAGGAATTCAATTGGCAACTGCCGAATATTTGCTTTTCGTGGATAGTGATGATTGGTTGGAATTAAACACGATTGAGTCTGTTTTACCTTTTATTGAAAATTCAGATTTAGTTTGTTTTTCTTTTATAAAACAGTATGAGGGTAATAAGGTTGTGAGAAGTTTTGAATATAACGGAAAATATGATGCTGCTTTTTTACAGAGAAGGATTACTGGTCCAATTAAAGACGAATTGCATGATCCGAGCCATCTAGAAACCATGGTCACAGCTTGGGGGAAAATCTATAAGACATCAATTATAAAAGATAATAATATTTTTGCAAAAAATATAAATGAAATAGGAGCTTGGGAGGATGGCTTGTTTAGTTGGGAGTATTTAAATAACGCCAAATCTGTTTATATTTTAGATAAAGCTTTTTACAATTATCGAAAGTTTAATCCTATTTCGATGACATCGAATTATAAAAAAGATTTCCTCAATAAAACAAATTTTCTTTTTGATTTAATTTTAACAAATTTAAAATCTAATAATAAAAGTGAAGAGTATTATGAAGCTTTCAATAATAGGATATGCTTAAGTGTAATAGGTTTAGGTTTGATAGAAACTTACAATACAACTTCATTTTTTTCTAAAATAAAGTTTATAAAAACGGTACTTGATTCTAAATATCACAAACCAGCTTTTACCAAATTAAAGTTGAAATATTTTCCATTTCACTGGAGAGTTTTTTTCTTTTTTGCTAAATACAAAATGCCCCTGCCATTATTCCTAATGATATTGATGATGAAGAAAATCATTAAAAAATAAGATGCAAAAACCGATACGTATATTACAACTTTTTACGATTTTGAATCGAGGTGGTGCCGAAACGAATGTGATGAATTATTATCGTAAAATGGATAAATCGAAATTTCAGTTTGATTTTGCGGTACATCGTGAAGAAAAAGGGGCTTATGAAGATGAGATACAGGCTTTAGGAGGGAAAATATTTCGTTTTTCTAATATTCATCCTCTACATTTAGAAAACTACAAAAAGCAAATTGTGGCTTTTTTTGATGAAAATCAGTATTCCATTATTCATGGACAATGTTCTGAATTAGGTTATTTTTTTTATAAAGAAGCCTACAAGCGTGGTGTTCCGGTAATCATTGCTCATGGGCATAATTCGAAACCTAAATTAGATTTAAAATCTCCTTTTCGTTGGTTTTGGAAAAAAAGAATGATGCGGTATGTCAATACTTATTTCAGTTGTGGGGATGAAGCCAGTCTCTGGCTTTTTGGTGAAGAAAAAGCTAAAGAAGCTTTTACCATGACTAATGCTATTGATACAGAGCAGTTTCAATATAATGAAGAAAAGTCGTTTCAAATTAAAAAAGAATTAGAGTCTTTAGATTGCAAAAATTTTATCCATGTTGGTCGATTTAATATCCAAAAAAACCACGAATTTCTAATCGAAGTATTCGCTTTGCATTTGCAAAAAAATCAAAACCAAAAGTTGTTTTTAGTAGGTGAAGGAGAGTTGAAAGTAAAAATACAGGAGCAGGTGAGAACATTAGGAGTCGATGAGAAAGTGATTTTTTTAGGTTCCAGAAATGATGTGAATGCTTTGTTGCAGGCAATGGATGTTTTTTTGTTTCCGTCATTATTTGAAGGTTTGCCGGTTTCTTTGGTTGAAGCTCAGGCAGCCGGACTACATTGTGTTATTTCGGATGGAATTCCAAAAGAAGCCATTTTAATTTCTGAAAATGTAAGTGTGATATCATTGAAAGAATCGGCAATTCAATGGGTAGAAAAAATTAATAATTTGAATTTTTGTCCTAAAAAAGATGTTACTCCAATTATAAAAGCGAAAGGCTATGATATTGAAGCTAATGTTCGCATTTTAGAAGCTAAATATACCGAATTGTTGCAAAGAAAATAATGAAAACCTTAACTGTTTTTACTCCGGCTTTTAACAGAGCACATTTGTTACCAAGACTGTATCATAGTTTGTGCGAACAAACTTCTACCGATTTTGAATGGTTAGTTATTGATGATGGTTCGAAGGATGGTACAGAACAATTAGTTTTACAATGGATTGCTGAAAATAAAATTGCTATCCGTTATATAGCCCAAGAAAATCAAGGTATGCACGGAGCGCATAATACTGCTTATAGAAATATCAGTACCGAATTGAATACTTGTATCGATTCAGATGATTACATGCCTATTAATGCAATAGAACTGATTTTAAATAAATGGGATGAGGTTGATCAGCAAAAATATGCAGGAATCATTGGTCTGGATGCAGTTGAGTCGGGAGCAATTATAGGGACAACATTTAATACCGAATACATCACTTTAGAGGATTTTTATTTAGGTGGAGGTAAAGGTGATAAAAAATTAGTGTATCGAACAGATATTATTAAATGTTATCCCGAATATCCTCTTTTTGAAGGAGAAAAATATGTAGGGCTTGGTACCAAATATTTAATGATAGATAAAGAATACCAGTTGGCGACACTGAATGAAGTTTTGGTAATTGTGGAATACCAGCAGGACGGCTCCAGTAACACCATGTTTCAACAGTACTTAAAATATCCGAAGGGTTTTATATACAACCGCATTGTTTCCATGCAATATTCTAAATCGCTAAAGCGAAAATTTATTGAAGCGATTCATTATATTTCCAGTTGTATTATTTTGAGAAAAAAAGATTTTTTAAAGGATTCTCCCGAAAAATTATTGACGTTATCGGCAATTCCGCTTGGTGTCTTATTGTATTTTTTGATTCAATATAAAGTAAGAGTTAAATGATGATAGAAGGTCATAAGTTATATAAGTTAGAAGCTCTAAGAGGATTTGCAGCAATATATGTGGTGTTTCATCATCTTTTTGCTTCAGGTTTACATGTTTTTGGTAAAGACTTTTCCATTCTTTTTCGATTTGGACAAGAAGCAGTTATATTATTTTTTATTTTATCCGGTTTTGTAATTTACTTTTCACTTGAAAAATCAAAGGATAAATCATTGATGATGTTTTTTTCTAAGCGATTTTTAAGGATTTATATTCCTTTGATTTTTGTTTTTATAGCCAATTATTTACTTTTTTGTTTTTATAATAAAAGTTTTATAGCTATTGATATCAATGAACTACTAGGAAACTTGTTGATGTTGCAGGATTTAAAAGATAAGAGACCAGATGTTATAGTAAGTCCATTTTTAGGAAATATACCTTTATGGTCTTTATCGTATGAATGGTATTTTTATTTTATGTTTTTCTTTGTTTTTAAAAAAGGCACAAATAGTTCATTATTAGTCTATTTTTCAGCTGTAATTGCTGCCGTTTTGTATGTGTTTTATCCTAGTTTTATTTTTAGATTAATCATGTATTTTGCAATTTGGTGGACAGGTGTTGATTTTGCAAAATTTTATATAGGTAAAAAAGAAATTTCCTTTAATAGTTTTAGAATCATACTCATTGCACTTTTGTCAATTTCTTCAATATTAATCTTTAATGTCTATTATAATGGTGCATTAAATAATATTAATAGAGCAGGAGGCATTGGAGCGCATCCTTGGCTCGAACTACGTCATTTTGTTTTTACTATAGTCGTAGTAGGAGGAGCAATTGTCTGGAAAAAAATAAATTGGATTGGATTTGACTTTATATTTAAACCTTTCGTTTATGTAGCTCCTATCTCATTTGGTATCTATATAAGTCATTGGTTTTTATTATACAATCACAATTATCTGAATTTTATTGAAAATACTTCACTTAGATTGATTAGTGCAATTATAGTCTGCATAGTGTTTTCATATTTATTAGAAATTAAATTATTTCCCAAAGTAAAAAAAATGATTTTGTAAATTATTTTTTCTGAAAACGGACTCTAAAAAAAACATCTGGACAGGTATAATATAATGAAACAAAAAACTAAACTCATTCGCACCTCCACTGTTGCTTTGTCCTTAGATTTTTTACTCAAAGGACAATTGGCTTTTTTGAAGGAACATTTTGAGGTGGTCGCTGTTTCAGGTCAGGACGAACATTTAAAGACTGTTGCAGAGCGAGAAGGAGTGAGAACAGTTGCTGTTCGAATACAACGCAATATTAGTCCGTTACAAGATTTGATTTCTTTATGGAAACTGTATTGGCTTTTTCGAAAAGAAAAACCTCAAATTGTACATTCCATAACTCCAAAAGCAGGTTTGTTGTCTATGCTTGCTGCTAAATTGGCCGGTGTTCCTATCCGAATACATACATTTACAGGATTGATTTTCCCTTCTAAAAGTGGACTTTTGCAAAAAATATTGATTCTGATGGATCGTTTGCTTTGTGCCTGCGCCACTCATATCTATCCAGAGGGACAAGGAGTCAGAAATGATTTGATAAAGTTCAAAATAACTTCCAAACCCTTGAAAGTAATTGCTAATGGCAATGTGAATGGGATTGATACTACTTATTTTTCAAAAGAACAGGTATCTTTACAGGAGCAGCAAGAACTTAAGAAGAAGTTAGGAATTAGTGAGAATGATTTCGTTTTTATTTTCGTGGGACGTTTGGTAGGAGACAAGGGGATTAATGAGTTAGTAACAGCTTTTAGGGAGTTAGAAATCAGAGATCAGAAACCAGTCCCTAGTCCTCAGTCTCTAGTCTCTACTATCAAATTACTCTTAGTAGGTCCTCTGGAAACCGAATTAGATCCCTTGCAACCGGAAACTATTGCAGCAATAGAAAGCAATTCAAATATTATTGCAGTGGGTTTTCAATCGGATGTTCGCTCCTATTACGCTATTGCGGATTGTTTAGTATTCCCAAGTTATCGTGAAGGTTTTCCTAATGTCGTTTTACAGGCAGGTGCCATGGAGTTGCCGGCTATTGTGACTGATATTAATGGATCCAATGAAATTGTTGTTGATGGAGACAACGGAATTATCATTTCTGTTAAAAATTCAAATTCACTTTTGGAAGCAATGAATAAAATAATGGAGGATTCACAATTTTATTCGCAATTACAAATGAATGCAAGAAAGATGATAGTTTCCCGTTATGAGCAGCAAGTAGTCTGGGAGGCGTTGCTGGAGGAATATAGGGGGATTAGAGATTAGAGACTAGGAATTAGAAATTAGGTGTTAGATACTAGATATTCTAAGCTAAAGAAGTCAGCTAGTTCCTAGTCTCCAATCCCTAATATCTAAAAAATAAAGTATGAAAACACACAAAGATTTAGAAGTTTATAAATTAGCAATCGATTATGTTACTAAAATCTATAGAGTAACCGCTAAATTCCCCAAGGAAGAACAATTTGGGATTTCAAATCAGATGCGCAGAGCAGCAGTATCAATTCCTTCAAATATTGCTGAAGGTTCAGCAAGACAAGGAAATAAAGAATTAATTCATTTTTTGTATATCGCTTTAGGAAGTGTAGCAGAGTTAGAAACACAGTTAACCATTGCTAAAAATTTACAATTTATTACTGTGGTGGAATTTGAAAAATTAGTGAAAGAAATTAATCAAATTGGAATGATGTTAAGTGGTCTTATCAAATATAGAAAGACGCAGTAATCTAATCTCCAGTTTCTAATCCCAAATATGTATAAAAGTTTTTTTAAAAGAATAATAGATTTTGTAGCTGCTTTAATTGGATTTATAGTGCTAAGTCCAATATTTTTAATCGTTACCATTGGTCTATTTTTTGCCAATCAGGGCAAGCCATTTTTCTTTCAATTGCGTCCAGGGAAAAATGGCAAAATTTTTAAAATTATTAAGTTCAAAACGATGAACGACAAAAAAGATGCGAATGGAAATCTGCTTTCTGATGCCGAGCGTTTGACCAAAATAGGAAGTTTTGTTAGAAAAACATCCTTGGATGAAATACCTCAATTATTAAATGTGATAAAGGGAGATATGAGTTTAATCGGACCAAGACCTTTATTGGTTCATTATTTGGATTTGTATTCGGACTTTCAAAACAGAAGACATGAAGTAAAACCGGGAATTACGGGATGGGCGCAGGTCAATGGGCGCAATGCGATTTCCTGGGAGAAGAAATTTGAATTGGATGTTTGGTATGTAGATCATCTTTCCTTTCTGTTGGATTTGAAAATTCTTTTTAAAACAGTTTTAAAAGTAGTAAAAAGTGAAGGTATAAATGCAGCAGATGCTGCCACAATAGAACCGTTCAATGGAAACTAAAATCATTTTATTTGGCGCAAGTGGACATTGTAAAGTGGTAATTGATATTTTACAATCTAATAATGAAAAAGTTACCGCTATTGTTGATGACCAACCTAAAACCGATTTTTTATTAGGGGTAGAAGTGCTGTCTTCGTCAAATTTTATTTTTGACAAAAATCAAAAAATAATTATTGCTATCGGCGATAATGTTATTAGAAAAAAAATCGCTGACCGATTAAATGGTACTTTCCATACCGCCATTCATCCGCAGGCAATCATTTCAAATTACTCCACTATTGGAGGAGGAACGGTTATTGCTCCGGGAGCGATTATTAATGCAGATGCTGTCATAGGTCAACATTGTATTGTCAATACAGCAGCCATAGTAGAACACGATTGTGTGGTAGAAGATTATGTTCATTTATCACCCAATAGTGCTTTGGCCGGAGGTGTAAAAGTAGGTGAAGGAACTCATATCGGAATTGGCGCCAAAGTTATTCAGGGAATTACCATTGGCAAGTGGGCAACCATTGGAGCAGGAGCAGTAATTATCAAAGATGTTCCGGATTATGCGGTAGTTGTAGGCAATCCCGGTAGAGTTATAAAAAATAAAAAAAGTATATAAGTAAGCTGTTTTAAAAACAAGAAAACTTCTATTAACTTTTTTTAAAACTATTAGAGCCTGTCTAAATTTGGCCAAAAAAGAAATTTTCTTTTTCCCCGTCCCTAGAGGGTAAAAAATTTCTTAAAAATTCATCAAAATTAATTTACCCTACCCCTAAAGGGTATGATTTTGATGAATTTTAAACAGACTAAAAGGGGAAAATAAAAAAAAAGTATATGCCTTACATGGTAAAAAAATAATTTATAAATGAATAATTCAAAAATATGGCTTTCTTCTCCTCATATGGGAGGAAACGAACAAAAATTTGTAAACGAAGCTTTTGAAACCAACTGGGTAGCACCTTTGGGACCCAATGTCAACGGATTTGAAAGTGATTTAGAAAACTATTTAGGAGTTGAATCTCATGTTGCCGCTTTGAGTTCCGGTACGGCAGCTATTCATTTGGGATTGATTTTGTTAGGAGTAGAGGCGGGTGATGAGGTGATTTGTCAGTCTATGACTTTCTCCGCTTCGGCTAATCCAATATTATATTTAGGAGCAACACCAATTTTTGTGGATAGCGAATCAGCAACCTGGAATATTTGCCCAGTAGCTTTGGAAGAGGCAATTCAAGATCGAATAGCAAAAGGGAAAAAACCAAAAGCGATTATTGCGGTTCATTTGTATGGCATGCCATATAAAGTTGATGAGCTAAGAGCTATTGCAACTCAATATGAAATTCCGATTTTAGAAGACAGTGCTGAAGCTTTAGGAAGTACTTATAAGGGACAAAAGTGTGGGACTTTTGGGGATATTGGAATCCTGTCTTTCAACGGTAACAAAATCATCACCACTTCGGGCGGAGGAGCTTTAGTTAGTGCCAATAAAAAAAATAAGGACAAAGCCGTTTTTCTGGCTACTCAGGCCAGAGATAATGCACCGCACTATCAACATTCGGAAGTGGGATACAATTACCGGATGAGTAATATTTGTGCGGGTATCGGTCGAGGCCAAATGGAAGTATTGGATGCTCATGTCGCTTTGCGCAGAAAGATGAACGAATTTTACAAAGAATTGTTTCAGGATGTCGCAGGAATTAGCGTTTTTGATAATCCTAATTCCGATTTTGATTCTAATCATTGGTTGACTGCAATTGTAGTTGATTCTGAAAAAACGAATGGAATCAGTGCTGAAAGGATTAGATTGGCTTTGGAAAAAGAAAATATAGAATCCCGTCCTTTGTGGAAACCCATGCATTTGCAACCTGTTTTTGAAAGTTATTCTTATTATGGCAAAAATGTAGCTCAACATTTGTTTGAAAACGGTTTGTGCTTGCCATCCGGTTCTAATTTATCAGATGAAGATAGAGATAGAATAAAAAAAGTCTTTTCAGAAATCATTAAGTTGTAATGCTACTTTTACAAAATATTTGTTGGTGTTTTGTTAAGCCTGCACGGCTAATTTCTTATATTTGCCGCAAAAAAAATAATAATTATATGAAATATTTCTGTTTATCGAAAAGTGCTATTTTTTTCTTTTTGATGTTTTTGTTTTTTTCCTGTACTCCTAAAAAAAACTTACTTTATTATCAGAATATAGATACTATGGCTTCGGCCAAATTAAATTCCTATGAAGTTAGAATTCAACCAGATGATTTGTTACAGATTAACATCTCGGCTGAAGATCCTAAGGTTACCGCTCCATTTAATTTAAATCCAACGAATGTAGTAGGTGAAGGAGCACAGGGACAAGTTGGAGGAAATAAATCGGTTATTAATGATTATTTAGTAGATGCCGAGGGCTTTATCAATTTTCCAGAATTAGGAAAATTAAAATTAGGAGGCTTGACACGTTCGGAGGTCTTAGATCTTTTAAACAAGAAAATAGGAGCTTATATCAAAAATCCTATAATAACGATTCGAATTCAAAATTTTAAAGTGGCTATACATGGCGAAGTAAATAGTCCGGGTTTATTTAATAGTAAAACAGATAGACTTACCTTGGTTGAGGCTTTAACTCAGGCAGGTGATTTAAAACTTACAGCCAATAGAAAAAATATTTTGGTAATTCGTGAAATAGACGGTGTAAAATCTTATTTCAGGGTAGATGTAACCAAATCTGATTTTATCAATTCACCCTATTATTACCTGGCACAGAATGATGTGATTTATGTAGAGCCTAAAAACAGAACTTTGAGTCCTGATGTGACTTTAGTAACAACCATAAGTTCGCTGTTATTAACTGCAGTTTCTTTTATATTAGTACTTACAAAATAATTTATGGAGAATACAATGCCAACTGAAGATTTTGGGTCAGATTTTGATTTAAAAGCTGAGATTAATAAGTATTTAGCCCATTGGAAATGGATAGTGCTGAGTGTGTTTCTATGTCTTTTATTAGCGTTTGCAAAATTAAGATACACTGAACCTGTTTATAGTGCTTCCGCTAAAATTTTAATGAAAGATACTAAACGTGGAGGGCGTCTTACTGAAGCGGCTGCCTTTTCAGATTTAGGTTTTAATACCGGAACCCGAAATGTAGATGATGAAATTGAGATCATGAAATCAAGGACCTTGTCTGAAAATGTAATCAAAAAATTAAATTTTAATATTTCTATAATTGCTAAGGGGAAAGTTTTAGATGTAGAACTTTTTGAAGATACGCCAATTGAGGTTCATTTTATTAATCCTTCAGATGATTTTTTTAATCAGTCTATACTATTTGAATTTAAAGAGACTGCATCGGGAAATTTTGTTCTTACTTCATCCAATAATGTAATTCCTAATGGAAAAGAATATAAGTACGGTCAAGGAATTAAAACTCCTTATGGCGTTTTAATTATTACGAAGCCAAATCATCTAAAGCAAAATAAAATTGATGGGGGGCTTACTATTGCTGTAAATCCGGTAGAAAGTGTTGCTGCAAGTTACAGAGGAAGATTATCTATAGCGCCTTTAGATAAAGGGAGTAGTGTTGTGGTTTTGAATATAGTTGATAATGTTTCTAGAAAAGGGGTAGTTTTTTTAGATAAGTTAATAGAGGCTTATAATGAAAAAGCGGTTAACGACAAAGGTCTTATTTCAAAGAATACTTCTGTTTTTGTATCCAATAGATTAGCATTAATAAGTAAAGAATTAGAAGGAGTTGAAAAGGATGTTGAAAATTTTAAAGTTTCTAATGATTTAATTGATTTAGAATCAGATGCCCAATTGTTCGTAACTGGCTCAACAGAGTATGATAAAAAAGCAGTGGATATACAAGTTCAATTAAATTTGTTGAATTCTGTTTATGAATACGTTAAGAAGAGTAATAATGAGAACTTGTTACCCAATAATTTGTTGTCGGAAACAGCTGATGAAGCATCATCTTCTTTAATTAGTTCTTATAATGATTTAGTTTTGGATAGAAAAAGAATGTTGGAATCTGCAACAGTTTCTAATCCAACAATTGTTAAGTTGGATCAACAATTGGCAAATTTAAAATCGACACTCATTGCTAGTTTGCAAAAAAGTAAATCCATCTTGCAAATTCAAAAAAGAGATATAGAGAAAAATGAAAATTTGTTTAAAGGTAAAAAACAAAGAATACCCTCTCAGGAGCGTCAGTTTCGCACTATTGCACGCCAGCAAAAAGTAAAAGAAGAATTGTATTTGTATTTGTTGCAAAAAAGAGAGGAAACGGCTCTGGCTTTATCTTCAACGGAGCCAAATGCAAAAGTGATTGATTCAGCCATTACAACAGGTAGTGTTGCTGTGGCTCCAAAGATGATTTATTTAGCGGCTATTTTTATAGGTCTATTACTTCCTCTTGGGGTTATTTTTTTAATTGATTTCTTAGATACAAAAGTAAAAACACGTTTGGATTTGGAAGGGAAAACTAAAATTCCATTTATTGGTGACGTGCCTACTTCTGAGGATACTTCTACAATTATGCAGTCAGAGAGCCGATCTAGTTCAGCTGAAGCCTTACGTATTATTAGAACCAATTTAGAGTTTATGTTAGCTAAAGTTCCGGAAGGTATTGCTAAAACCATATTTTTGACCTCGACTTTCCCTAAAGAAGGAAAGACTTTTGTGTCGGTTAATTTAGCAGCTACTTTTGCGCTATCAGGGAAAAAAGTGTTGCTAATTGGTATGGATATTAGAAATCCTAAATTGGATGAATATCTTGTGCTACCTAATAGAGGAATCACAAATTATTTGTCTTCTAAAGATTTAAATTTGGAGGATTTAATAATAAAACAAAAGGGCTATGAGGATTTTCATATTCTTCCTGCAGGAGTAATACCTCCTAATCCGGCTGAATTGTTAATGAGCAAAAAAGTAGATGTTTTATTTGAAACATTAAAAAAACAATATGATTATATTATTGTAGATACTGCTCCCGTGAGTTTGGTTACAGATACGTTGTTAATTGCTAAACATGCGGATACTTTCATTTATGTTGCCCGAGCTAATTTCTTAGAAAAACGTATGCTGGACATACCTAATAATTTACATCGTGATCAAAAATTACCTAATATGTGTATGTTGTTAAATGATACCGATTCTACTAAAGGCTACGGTTATGGTTACGGCTACGGTGTGAAAGTGGAAAAAAAACCATGGTATAAAAAAACATTGAAAATTTAATTTATATTTCAGTATAGTAAAGAACATCAAAAGATTATAAAGTTTTTGCTTTTATGAAATTTTGTTGTTTTTTATTGAAAGTTTGTGAACATGAATATTGAAAAAACAACGATAAAGGATTTAATTGTAATACAGCCTTCGGTTTTTAGAGATGAGAGAGGCTATTTTTTTGAAGCGTATAATGAGGCTAAGTTTACAGCAAACGGACTAGATTATAAATTTATTCAGGACAATCAGTCTTTTTCTAAACGAGGAGTAATTCGAGGATTGCATTTACAGGCTAATCCTTTTGCTCAGGCCAAATTGGTACGCGTTCTTGAAGGAGAAATTCTGGATGTAGCAGTAGATTTGCGAAAAGAGTCGCCTACTTATGGTCAACATTTTTCGGTTGTGTTAAGTGCTGAAAACAAAAAACAACTGATGATACCTCATGGTTTTGCACATGGTTTTTCGGTTTTGAGTGCAACAGCTTCTGTTATGTATAAAGTAGATCAGATCTATCACAAAGAAAGTGAAAGAGGAATTCGTTATGATGATCCAACGCTAAATATTGATTGGCAATTGAATCCGGATGAGGTGATTGTTTCTGAAAAGGATTTGGTTTTGCCTGGATTTAAAGATATTGATTGGGGGTTTTAAAATGCGAATTAAAACGAATTAGAGCGAATTTACCTAATCTAAATCGAGAATTAGCATTAAATCGGTTATCAGTTTGGAGTTGTCTGTTCTCGGTCCCGATAGCTATCGGGATAGGTTGTGAATACGTTTTTGAAAGACATGGTTTTTGCCTAAATTTTGTAAAAAGCTATCAAAATGCTTTAAAACGCATCAAATTGTATTGAAAATTCAGTTGAAAGTAAGGAATATAATTCTTACTTTTAAAAGAAAAATATGGCAAAAGTATTTGGTCCTGTTCAAATTGTTGGGACACTTGATGATTTGAATTTTTATACTACTCCTGACGGAAATATTGTTCGGGTAAAAGGTAAAACGGGTAATAGTAAAAAGAGCTTTAAGGAGAATCCTATTTTTACTCCGATGAAACTCCATAGCAAAGATTTTGGTCTTTGTGCTAAAAAAGGTCGTGTTTTTCGACGTTTGGTTAAACCCTTTTATGATTGTGCTAAAGACGGATCAATAGCCGGAAGAAGTAATCAGTTGTTGCATGCTATTCTTAAAGAAGATACCGTGCATGAGCGGGGACAAAGGCAATTGCATACGGGATTGCAGTCAGCATCAGCTTTGGGTTTTTTTATTGGTTTTGAGGGGAATAAGGGGCGACCACTTGCTTCAGTTTTGAAAAAGAAGCTTGCCTTTAATTGGGTTAAGCGGGAAATTAATATTAAAACGATTCATCCGTTACGTCATTTGGATTGGCCAGATTCTGCAACCGAAGTGCATCTTCAGCTTGCTATTTCGAATTGGAATTGTGAAGCAGATACATTTGAGACTAATTACAGTAATGCCATAATTTTAGCAAAAGCGGCTGGATCTACTAAGTTAGTTTTTGAATTGGAACCTTTGCAGCATGAAGATTTGTGGCTTGCTTTTATACATATTAAGTTTAGCAGTAGGCTTTATAATAGTGTAAAAGTTTTGCCGAATAAGTGGAATACCACTACGCTTATTGGATGTAGGCAGTGAGTTGTGGATTGTGAGTTGTAGGATGAATTTCTTTTCTTACCCTTATCCCTAAAGGGGAAAAGAAATTAAGACGTGATTATTTACCGTATACGTTAGAATTTTCGACTTCCGCCACGGCAGATTGCTGAAAATAAAAAAATAGTAATTCGTTTCAATTCGGATTAATTGGTAAAATTAGAAATAAATGAATAAAATACTTATAACAGGAGGAAACGGACAGCTTGGTTCTGAATTACAAGTTTTGTCAAAAGTACAGACCCAATATGAATGGGTTTTTACCGATTATCAGGAATTGGATTTGTGTGATTTGGATCATTTGGCAGCTTCCATTGCGGAAATTAATCCGCAAATTATCATTAATTGTGCCGCACACACTGCGGTGGACAAAGCCGAGTCAGAAGTGGAATTGTCAAATGCATTAAATCACAAAGCCGTGGCAATTATGGCAAAATGGAGTCACGATAACAACTGCAAACTGATACACATTTCTACCGATTATGTTTTTGATGGCAATTCGGCCGTTGCTTTAACAGAGGAGGCTCCAACAGCGCCAATCAATGTTTATGGGGTTACCAAATTGGCCGGTGAAAAAGCTTGTATGCAAAATAATCCCAATGCCATTATTATTAGAACTTCTTGGGTGTATTCCAGCTTTGGGAACAATTTTGTGAAAACGATGTCCCGTTTAATGCAGGAAAGAGATAGTCTGAGTGTGGTAAATGATCAAATAGGAAGTCCTACTTATGCGGCTGATTTGGCTCAGGCTATATTAACAATAATTAATCATCCCAATTGGCAGGCCGGAATTTATCATTTTTCAAATGAAGGAGAAATCAGTTGGTTTGAATTTGCAAAAGCCATTCAGGAAATTGGAGGCTTTGAGTGTCAGCTTAAAGGAATTTCCTCTTCAGAATATCCAACACCTGCCCAACGTCCGGCTTATTCCTTATTGGATAAAACAAAAATCAAAACTACTTTCGGAGTTGAAGTTCCAGATTATGCAACGAGTTTGAAAAGCTGTATGGAGTTATTACGAATTAATGCGAATTAAAACGAATTAAAACGAATTATACGAATTATACGAATTATACGAATTATACGAATTATACGAATTATACGAATTATACGAATTATACGAATGGATTCTGATAACAAAATACTTTACAAAGAAGAAAGCTTTACAATTATTGGAGCCTGTATGAAAGTAAATCGTTTATTAGGAACCGGATTTTTGGAAGCAGTTTATGAGGAGGCTTTGGAAAAAGAATAAATTTTCGCTTTTCCCCAGCCCTAAAGGGAGTCGAAAATTGGGAAAAATGAGCATTCTGATTCCTTTTTCCACGGTTTAGGAAATAAGAATAAGAAATTTAAATTTTCCTTTAGGTGAATAAAAAAAACATTACTTTGTGAAATTTGTATTAATTCGTAACATTCGAAAATAAAAAAAAATAAATGAAAAAAATACTAATCACCGGTGGAGCTGGTTTTATTGGTTCTCATGTAGTGAGACGCTTTGTGACTCAATATCCGGAATATCAAATTTTTAATTTGGATGCGCTTACTTATGCCGGTAATCTTGAAAATATTGCTGATATCGAAAAAGAAGTTAATTATACTTTTGTAAAAGGTGATATTGTTGATGCTGCATTTATCAATGAATTGTTTGAAAAAGAACAATTTGATGGTGTTTTGCATTTAGCAGCCGAATCACATGTTGATCGTTCGATTACTGATCCTATGGCATTTGTGAAAACCAATGTAATAGGAACGGTGAATTTATTAAATGCTGCCAAAACAATCTGGAAGGGTAATTTTGAAGGAAAACGTTTTTATCATATAAGTACTGACGAGGTATATGGAAGTTTAGGAGCAGAAGGATTATTTACTGAAACTACTGCATAT
Organism: Flavobacterium flavipallidum; assembly: GCF_038289905.1. NCBI lineage: Bacteria > Pseudomonadati > Bacteroidota > Flavobacteriia > Flavobacteriales > Flavobacteriaceae > Flavobacterium > Flavobacterium flavipallidum. The sequence continues at coordinate 118,460 of NZ_JBBYHU010000004.1, forward strand.
GATCCTAATTCGCCCTATTCTGCATCGAAGGCAAGTTCGGATCATTTTGTGCGTGCTTATGGTGAAACTTATGGTTTACCATATGTATTGACCAATTGTTCCAATAATTATGGTCCTAATCATTTTCCGGAAAAATTAATTCCTTTATTTATTAATAACATCATTAATAATAAATCGCTTCCGGTTTATGGGGATGGAAAATATACCCGAGATTGGTTATTTGTAGAAGATCATGCCGTTGCGATTGATTTAGTTTTTCACGAAGGGAAGAACCATGATACCTACAATATTGGAGGTTTTAATGAATGGCAGAATATTGATTTAGTCAAATTACTTTGCAAAATAATGGATGAGAAATTAGGTAGAGCAATTGGAACTTCAGAGCAATTAATTACTTATGTTAAAGACCGTCCCGGGCATGATTTAAGATACGCTATTGATGCTTCTAAGATAAATAAAGAATTAGGGTGGAAACCTTCGGTGACTTTTGAGCAAGGCTTAGAAAAAACCGTAAATTGGTATTTAGAAAATCAAACTTGGTTGGATAATGTGACTTCGGGAGCGTATGCCTCTTATTATGAGAAACAGTATTCGAATTAAAACGAATTTTTAAGCGAATTGAAACGAATTGAAACGCATTGACACGAATGAATTCCGATAATAAAATACTTTTTAAGGAAGAAAGCTTTAAAATTATTGGAGCCTGTATGAAAGTGCATCGTTTATTAGGTGCAGGATTTTTGGAAGCAGTTTATGAGGAAGCCTTGGAAAAAGAATTGCTAACCCAAAATATTCCTTTTAAAAGGCAGTTGAAATTGGAACTGTATTATGATAATGAAAATTAAATAAGTACTATCGGGCAGATTTTGTTTGTTATGATAGTATTATTTTAGAAATAAAAGCGGTATCCCATATTCCGGATATATTTTATGCTCAGTTGAAAAATTATTTAAAATGTACCAATATGGAATTAGGAATGTTAATTAATTTTGGTACACCGTCATTAATATATAAAAGAATAATTAATTTGAAATAATGGATTAATACGTGTAATTCGTCTTAATTCGTGTAATTCGTAAAAGAAAATGAAAGGAATTGTATTAGCTGGAGGTTCAGGAACACGTTTGCATCCATTAACATTAGCTGTTAGTAAACAAATGATGCCGGTTTATGATAAACCCATGATTTATTATCCTTTGTCAACTTTAATGACAGCGGGAATCAATGAGATATTAATTATATCGACGCCTCATGACTTACCTAATTTTAAAAAATTATTAGGGGATGGTTCCGCTATCGGATGCCAATTTAGTTATGCCGAACAGCCTATACCTAATGGATTAGCTCAGGCTTTTGTAATTGGAGAGGAGTTTATTGGTACTGATAGTGTTGCTTTAGTTTTGGGTGATAATATTTTCTTTGGATCTAATATGGATGAACTATTGCAATCCAATACCAATCCTGATGGAGGCGTTGTTTTTGCTTATCATGTGTCTGATCCGGAACGGTATGGTGTAGTGGAATTTGATTCCAATTTAAAAGCTATTTCTATAGAAGAAAAACCTTTAGAACCTAAATCGAATTATGCAGTTCCCGGATTGTATTTTTATGATAATTCGGTAGTGGAGATTGCCAAAAGTATTCAACCAAGTGCTCGTGGGGAATATGAAATTACCGATGTTAATAAGGCTTATTTAGAGCAAGGAAAGTTAAAAGTAGGTATTCTAAGCAGAGGAACGGCCTGGCTGGATACAGGTACATTTAATAGTTTGATGCAGGCTGGACAATTTGTTCAGGTAATTGAAGAAAGACAAGGGTTAAAAGTAGGTTGTATTGAGGAAATTGCCTGGAGGCAAGGTTTTATAACAGATGAACAATTGCAGACTTTGGCAGCACCTTTAAAAAAATCCGGTTATGGGGAGTACTTGTTAGGCTTGTTAAAACATAAGTTTTAAATTTTGTATCTGTTTGAATGTGAGTTTGTTTTAGGGGAATTGAAAAGTAAGAAATTTTTCTTGAGAAAATGTTTTTACAACTTTTTTATGATTATTTTTGGAGTTTATTAACGGTTTAAATAAGATTTATCTTGGGGAACTTTACTAAACAAGAGCAAAAAAGGTTGATTACTAGTGTGTTTTCAGGCAATAATTTGATTCTGAATATACGTAATTTAAGCTATTTGCCAAGATGGATAGTTTTAGGTATTGATTTACTAGTACTCATATCTAGTTTTTTCTTTACTAAGCTTATCATAAACGGTATAGGTTTACACTATATCGCTTTTGATAATAAAGTCCCTTACATAAGTTTACTTGTAGTAGTTAATTTATTCTTTTTTTGGATTTTTAGAACCTATGCAGGCATAATTAGGCATTCTTCTTATACGGATGCCATTAAGTTATTGTTTTCTCAAATTTCAGTTTTAGTTTTTTTTGTTGGCTTAAATACGGTATTTCAATATTACTACGGGCAAAAAATTTACTTAAATACAGCGCTTTTTATGAATATGGTGCTGTCATTTTGTGGGTTGTTTTTGTATCGCGTTGTTGTAAAACAGGTATTTGAACAATTTTTTTCTGAAAAGAATGATGTGAATTTACCTCGTACCGTTATCTATGGAACGGATGCCAATGCACTTGCTGTAGCTAATGCATTGAAATTAGAAAAACCTACCCGATTTAAAATTGTTGGTTTTGTAGATCGAAACAGTCAAAATTCATCAAAAAGAATGATGGATTTGCCTATTTTAATACAAAAGAAAAAATTACCAACACTGATGCGTTCGGTTGGGGCAGAAGGAGTAATTATTGCCGATAAGAGTTTGTCTAAAGAAGAAAGACTACTTATTGTAGAACAATGTTTAGAGTTTAATTATAAAGTCTATACGATTCCTTTAGTTACTGATTGGGAAAATCAAAAAGAGATTTCTCAAAAAGTAAAAAGTTTACAAATTGAAGATTTATTAGATAGAAAACCGATTGTTCTTGATGGGAAGTCGATATCTAAGCAACTTAAGGATAAAACAGTATTGATTACAGGTGCTGCGGGTTCTATTGGTAGTGAAATTGTAAGACAGGTTTTGCTTTTTAATCCTAAAAAAATAATTGCTTTAGATCAGGCGGAAACGCCTTTGCATAATTTATGTTTGGAATTGACAACTTCTAACACTGAAATCTCGATCATAACGATAATTGCAGATATTAGAAACAAAGATGCGATGGATCGTGTTTTTAAAGAATTTATGCCGGAAGTAGTTTATCACGCAGCTGCTTACAAACATGTTCCTTTAATGGAAGCCAATCCTTCACAGGCTATTTTAACCAATGTAGATGGTACTAAGAATTTAGCTGATTTATCATGTATTTACAAGGTAAAAAGCTTTGTAATGGTCTCGACAGATAAGGCTGTTAATCCTAGTAATGTTATGGGTGCCAGTAAACGCATCGCTGAAAAATATGTCCAATCGCTTCAGTTAAAATCCAATGCTAATAGAACGGCCAAAAGTACCAAATTTATAACCACTCGTTTTGGAAACGTATTAGGATCTAACGGTTCTGTGGTGCCTTTATTCACCAGACAAATTGCAGAAGGAGGTCCCATAACGATTACACATCCGGAGATTATTCGTTATTTTATGACTATCCCTGAAGCTTGTCAGCTTGTACTTGAAGCTGGAGCAATGGGTAAAGGAGGTGAGATTTATATTTTTGATATGGGTAAACCAGTTAAGATTATCGATTTAGCTCGTAAAATGATTAAGTTGGCAGGTTTTGTGCCTGATGAAGATATCAAAATTAAGATTGTAGGTTTACGTCCTGGAGAGAAATTATATGAAGAATTATTGAATGATACTTCTAAAACAATTCCAACACATCATCATAAAATTATGATTGCCGAAGAAATCCAGGAAGAGTTTGAAATATTACACGACGAAATAGAAGAATTGATTACAATAGCTAATTTTCATAAAAAAGAAGCCATTGTAGCTAAAATGAAAAAAATAGTGCCTGAATTCAAAAGTATGAACTCTACTTTTGAAGTATTGGATAAGTAAAATGTAAACAGTTTTTTTGGGTTTTAAACCATTAAGGATTAGGGTAATTTAGTTTTTTTTAACCGCAAAGGTCACAAAGTTTACCGCAAAGATTAGCAATAAAGAATTTTCACGTTTCTTATATGAACTTTTAAGGAGCTAAGTTAAGTTTAGGTGATTAAAAAACTTATATGACTTATATGTTAAAAAATTAACCGTTAAGTTTTGTGTTTTTTGCCATTAAGCGATTAAGGTTGTTAAGTTTTATTTATTTAACCGCAAAGTTCTGAGAGTTTTTCGCAAAGATTAGCAATAAAGAATTTTCAGCGTTTCTTATATAAACTTTTAAAGGAGCTAAGTTAGGTCTAGGTAATTAAAAAACTTACATGACTTATATGTTTAAAAATTAACCGTTAAGTTTTGTATTTTTTTATCATTAAGCGATTAAGGTGGTTAAGTTTTATTTTTTAACCGCAAAGCCCTCAAAGTTTTTTCGCAAAGAGTAGCCTTAAGAATCTTCAAGGTTTACTTATATAAACTTTTAAAGGAGCTAAGTTAAGTTTAGGTGATTAAAAAACTTATATGACTTATATGTTAAAAAATTAACCGTTAAGTTTTGTGTTTTTTGCCATTAAGCGATTAAGGTTGTTAAGTTTTATTTATTTAACCGCAAAGTTCAATAAGTTTTTCGCAAAGTCCACAAAGCTTTCTATTTGTATGAATTTATATTTTACTAATTTAAGATTTAAGTAATTCAAAAAACTTAAATGACTTGTATGGTAAAAAATAAAAAGTTAAACCCTAAAAAACTGATTGTTTTTTATAATTTCCTTTAGCGGATTAACATCCTTTATGGTTGTTTTGTGGCTAAAAGCTTCAATGTGTTTGTTGTGATGCACATCTGAGCCTACAAAATCATACATTCCTTTTTGGAGCAGTTGTTCGGCAATTTTGGCAATATTTTCTCCGTAATAGCCCACAACAGCTAGTAAGTTAAGTTGGAAAAGGCAGCCTGCTTTTTTGAGTTTGTCGTATTCTGAGAAATTTTTATGGTAAAATAAATAACGTTCCGGATGTGCTAAAACAGGAATGTAGCCTGCCACTTGTAAGTCAAATAAAATAGAATACAACTGTATTGGCGCATTGATATAAGACATCTCTACTAATACATAATTGTCTTTCAATGTTAATAAACTTTCAGTTTGAAATAAGCGAACAAATTGATCATCCATTAAATATTCGGCAGCAGCTTTAAAGGGAACTGTAATGTTGTTTTTGGTCAGTACTTCAACCGTATTGTTTTTAGTAGCAATAATTTGCTCGTGAGTATTCTCCCAAACATGCTGAATGATATGTGGTGTAGTAATAAATTGAGAGATACCAAATTGGATTAACGAATTAGTGAGACCTAAACTATCTTCTATATTTTTAGCTCCATCATCAATTCCCGGAAGAAGGTGCGAGTGAATATCAATATGGTTGTCAGGAATAAGTTCCTTGAGCGTCGGTTTGGATTTGAATAATGTAAACATGCCGCAAAGATAGGGAAAGAAGTTGGGAGTTGGAAGTTAGAAGATGGAAGTTAGGAGTGGATAATTTTCGTTTTTCCCCAGCCCTAAAGGGAGCCGAAAATTATAACGTTCAGGATTAACAATGAATGTCTAAATTTCTTTTCTACCTTAGGGTAGGGTAAAGAAAAAGAAATAAACCTACAGCTCATCATTTTTTGTTTTTCCCAGCCCTAAAGGGAGCCGAAAATTCAGAACTTTCTTTATTAATAACAACGTCCTATTTCTTTTCTACCTTGGGGTAGGGGTAGGAAAAGAAATAAAAAAAAAGTTTTCCTACTCTTTAGGGTTAGTAAAGAAAAATATTTTAGAAGCTCAGGGCTATGTCACAACCCTAATAGGGAATACTAAACGTTCTCAATTAGCATAATCACATTCCCCTCTCGAGAGGGGTTAGGGGTGTGTGAAAAACGTGAGTATAAAATTTTCGTTTTTCCCCAGCCCTAAAGGGAGCCGAAAATTCGCATTCAGAGGGGCTAGGGGTGTGTGAAAAACAAGAGTATTAAATTTTCGGTTTACCCCAGCCCTAAAGGGAGCCGAAAATTTGCATTCAGAGGGGTTAGGGGTGTGTGAAAAACAGGTGTGTTAATTTTTCGGTTTTTCCCAACCCTAAAGGAAGCCGAAAATTGTAATGTCAAGATTAACAATGAATGTCTAAATTTCTTTTCCTCTTTAGGGTAGATTAAAGAAAAGAAATTTAACCCACAACTGACAACTTATAAAAAACTCACAACTGAATATCAACAAACAAGAATTTTCTCTTAAAACAGCTTTGTTTAGCTATTTTTTGTGTCAGTAGTCGGTTATTTTTGTTTTGATTCCATGTACGATAGTATATTTACCCATAGCAGTAATAGTTTTAAGATTAGATGAATCCAGGGGATACAAAACATAAAGATTGGTTGTTTGAAATAACACCTAAAAACAAATTCTTTTCGCTGAATTTAAAAGAAGTTTGGCAGTATCGCGATTTGTTGACACTTTTTGTTAAAAGAGATATCGTTACCGTTTATAAACAAACCGTTTTAGGGCCATTGTGGTATTTAATTCAGCCTTTATTTACATCGGTCACTTTTACCATTGTGTTCAATAATTTGGCCGGAATCACTACTGGTAAGGTTCCCCCATTTCTTTTTAATTTGGCTAGTATTACCGTTTGGAATTATTTCACGGCCTGTTTCACAGGAACCTCGAATACTTTTGTTTCTAATGCTGGTATATTTGGCAAAGTCTATTTTCCTCGTATCATCGCTCCTTTGACAGTAGTCATTTCTAATTTACTGAAATTTGGTATCCAACTCTTTATCTTCTTTGTTTTTTATGTCTATTTCTATTGGAAAGGCGCAGCTTTACATTTTAACTGGGCGACCCCATTTTTTCCTTTAGCTATTGTTGTTATGGGTGTTTTAGGATTGGGACTCGGAATGATCATTTCATCAATGGTAACTAAATACAGAGACTTAAGCTATCTAATCGGTTTTGGAGTACAGTTACTCATGTATGTTTCGGCAGTTATTTATCCAATGGCATTAATTCAAGAAAAAATACCGGAATACGCTTGGATAATTCAATACAATCCCCTCGCATATATTGTTGAAAGCAGTCGTTATATGTTGTTGGGAGTAGGAGAATTGCCCTTAGGGGGAATGCTATATACCCTAATATTTACATTTGCTATATTTATATTAGGAGTTTTATTGTTTAACAAAACAGAGAAAAGTTTTATTGATACAGTGTAGGAAGTCCTAAATTTTCGTTTTTCCCCAGCCCTAAAGGGAGCCGAAAATTTTAGTAATAACAACGTTCTGTTTCTTTTTCCCACCCTTTAGGGATGGAGAAAGAAAAAGAAATTTCTAACCATCCAACAGACAATCGATAACAAGCTACTCAAAATGAAAGACATCATATTAAAAGCCGAAAATATTTCTAAGCAATACCGCTTAGGTTCTGTAGGTACAGGGAGTATTAAGGATGACCTGAACCGTTGGTGGCATCGCATTCAAGGCAAGGAAGATCCGTATTTGAAAATTGGCGAAACCAATGACCGTTCGACAAAAGGAGAAAGCGATTACGTTTGGGCCTTGCAGGATATTAATTTTGAAATTGCCAAAGGGGAAGTAGTAGGTATTATTGGGAAAAATGGCGCCGGAAAATCTACCTTATTAAAGATTTTGTCCCGGGTGACTGCACCTACAACAGGCAGTGTCAAATTTGGTGGTCGTGTCGCTTCTTTACTGGAAGTAGGTACAGGATTCAACGGTGAAATGACCGGACGGGAAAATATTTTCCTCAATGGCGCTATCTTGGGAATGACCAAAAAAGAAATCGCTTCCAAGCTGGATGAAATTATCGAATTCTCCGGCTGTGAGCGTTATATTGATACCCCTGTTAAGCGTTATAGTAGCGGAATGTATGTGCGCCTGGCTTTTGCCGTAGCTGCTTTCTTAGAGCCTGAAATTTTGATTGTCGATGAGGTTTTGGCGGTAGGCGATGCCGAGTTCCAAAAAAAAGCCATTGGTAAAATGCAGGATATTTCCAAAGGCCAAGGCAGGACTGTTTTGTTTGTGAGTCATAATATGGCGGCGGTGAAGAGTTTGTGTAGCAGAGGAATTGTGTTGGAACATGGAAAAGTGGTTTTTGAAGGAGTAATAGAGGAGAGTGTAGATAAATATTTGAATCTAGATAATAATATAGTTTCTAAGAAAGTATATAATGATATAGATGCTCCTTCAAGTGAAATTATTAAACTGTTAGAAACAGAAGTTGTTAATAGTAGTTTTGAAAATAGGTCGGATTATTTTATAAATGAAAAGATTGGAATTAGAATAAAGTTTGAGATTTTAACAGAGACAGACGATATAGTTTTAGGGTTAAACCTTTATAATAGTGAAGAAGTTCATATTTTAAGTTCACATCAAAAGAAATCAAGTATAAACTATAAGGTTGGAATCTATAGAACTCTTGTTTGGTTTCCAATTAATTTTTTGACGGAAGGATATCATTTTTGTGGAGTTGCGGCAATGTCGTACAAAGGATTTTTTAGAGTCCATTTTCATGATATTAATAAATTTTCATTCAATATTATTGACTGCTTGGATAATGATGGTTCAAGAGGTAATGACTATAAAGGTAAAATTCCTGGTATTGTAAGACCAATTTTGGATTGGGAGAATGATGTTTTTTATAAAGATTCAATATGAATAATTTAGAGTTTACAGGTGAACGATTGACGACTAGTGTAGAATCAATTCATGGGGTTATTGAGCATCTACATCGATATGCTTTAGCTCAAAAGATAACTAATAATAAAATAGTTTTAGATATTGCTTCGGGCGAAGGTTATGGAAGTTATTTGTTGAGTAAGGGTGCAACTAAAGTATATGGTGTTGATATAGATGAGAAATCTATAACTCATGCAAGAGTTAAATATGGTTCAACAAAAAATATTGAGTTTATTATTGGATCTACTGATGCTATTCCTATTGAAGACAATACCATTGATGTTGTAATTTCATTTGAAACAATTGAGCATCATGATAAGCATGAATTAATGATGCAAGAAATTTCCAGAGTTTTAAAAAAAGATGGGTATTTACTTATTTCATCGCCAGAGAAAAGTATTTATAGTGATAGAGATTCGAATAACCCATTTCATATAAAAGAATTAACATTAAATGAATTTGGAAGTCTATTGGGTAAATATTTTAAAAGTGTAGATTTATTTAATCAAAGGTTTGTAATAGGTTCTCTTATTCATTTAAATAACAAGGATTTAATATCTAGATTTAATTTATTCGATGGGGATTATTTAAATATTAATAATGAATTGCCAAATGATGATTTTTACAACAAACCATACTTTAATTTAGCATTATGTTCTAATTTAGAAAGTAATGATTATTTAGATGTTGGATCATCTTTTTTCAATGGAGTAAAAGTAGTAAAAGAGGAATTAAAAGTAGTAAGGGAAGAAATGAGTTTGTTAAAAGTGAAATTTGAAAAACAGTATGATGAAATTTCAAATTCAGAATCTTTTAAATTTGGACACTCTATTGTTAAAAGTTTAAAATTATTAAGTTTTTGGAAAAAATAAAGCCAATTGCGATATATTTACCTCAATTTCATCCGATTCCAGAGAATGACATTTGGTGGGGTAAGGGTTTTACAGAATGGACAAATGTTACCAAAGCAAAACCTCTGTTTAAAGGACATTATCAGCCACATATTCCAATGGATATAGGCTATTATGATTTACGATTAGAAGCAGCACGACTGGCTCAGGAACAAATGGCAAAGGATTATGGGATTTATGGTTTTTGTTATTACCATTATTGGTTTAACGGTAAACGTCTTTTGCATGAACCTCTGGAGAGAAAATTAAAAAATCCAAAAGAAGATCTGCCTTTTATGCTTTGTTGGGCTAATGAAAACTGGACAAGAGCTTGGGATGGAAAAGAAAATGAAATTTTAATAAAACAAGAATACAATAATGAAGATGATGTTAATCATATTAGGTGGTTGTGCGCTCATGTTTTTTTAGAGGAGCGATATATCAAAGTAAATGGCTGTCCAGTTTTTTTAGTGTACAGACATAACTTGTTGCCTAATATTAAAAGAACAGTTCAATTGTGGAGAGATATTGCAATAAACGAATTTGGCTTTAAAGGTTTGTATTTGTGTTTTACCGAAAGTTTTGGTGATAGAACAAATCCTTTAGATATAGGGTTTGATGCTGCAGTAGAATTTTCAGCACATTCTATTATTAAAAATAAATTAAAATACGATAGAAAAACCATTTGGTTACAAAAATTAGGTTTAAAAAGAAAAATAGAAAATGTTGATGTTCGTGATTATGAAAAAGGAGTTGAAGAATCTATAAATCGTAGAATTTCAAATTATAAATTGTATCGTTCGGTTACACCATCTTGGGATAATACGGCTAGAAAAAGAGAGAATGGAATTGTTGCCCAAGGAAGTAGTCCTGCTCTGTATTATAAATGGTTAAAATATATAGTAAAAAGTTTTATTCCTTATTCTAAAGAGGAAAATTTTGTTTTTATTAACGCATGGAATGAATGGGCAGAAGGAAATCATTTAGAACCTTGTGAAAAATATAAATATGCCTATTTAGAAGCCACAAAAAGAGCATTAAAAAGTTTGTAAAAATATTTTTATGTTTCCAACAATTTCCATAATCGTCCCAAATTACAATCACGCTCCTTTTTTAAAACAACGTTTAGAAAGTGTTTTTAATCAAACCTATAAGGACTTTGAGGTAATTATATTAGATGATTGTAGTACTGATAATAGTCGTGAAATTCTTTTGGAATATGCTCAACATCCCAAAGTAAGCCATTGTGTTTTAAATAAAGTCAATTCCAGAAGTCCTTTTAAGCAATGGCAAAAAGGAATTGCTTTAGCCAAAGGAGAATACATTTGGATTGCAGAGAGTGATGATTATTGTGAGTTGGATTTTTTAGAAAATTTGACAAAAGTATTTTTACCTGATACTGTATTAGCTTATTGTAAATCCATTAATGTTGACAAAAACGGAAAAACACTCGGACTTAATGACTGGGCAGTTTCTTTTGATAAAATGAAATGGGCAACTGGTCATATCAATGAAGGTAAAAACGAAATAAAAAATTACATGCGTTACCGTAATTGTATTCCAAACGCAAGTGCTGTACTATTTAAAAAAAGTGCAGTTGATACTGTTTTTTTTCATAATGATTTTTATTATTGTGGCGATTGGTTTTTTTGGTTACAATTGCTTCAAAAAGGTAGTGTTGCTTATTGTAATCTTCCATTAAATTTTTTTAGAAGGCATACTTTAACAACCAGATCTATTAAAAATTATTTAGAAGAAAAAAAACGATTTAATGAATATACTATAATTGTAAAACGATATAGCTCAATAAGAAGTCGTATGTTTAATTTTAGAAAATATATGTGGATTGTACAAGAATGGCTTACAAAAAGTTCTAATTTTAAATTTACTCAGGCTATTACCATAAATATGCCTTTTCCCTTAGGGCTTATTTTTATACAAAAATACCTTAAATTGAAATTAAAAAAATAACATGGAAGCAATATGTACAATAATTACAGGAAATTATGGTCATTACGCATTGGCTTTGCATGATTCTATACTGAAATTTAATTCGTCCATCCATTTTTATATTTTTGTTAGTGAAGGAGATTTAGAAGAGTTAATTAAAAATGAGATTAAAAAACGCACAAATGTTCATTTGCTTAGCCGTTTGGATTTTAAAGATTCTGTATTAACTGAAAAATTATACGATAAATACGCTGTAAATTCTCATGATGCTTTGAGATGGAGTATGAAACCCGTTGTAATGAATTATCTTTTGAATTCTATTTATGAAAGGGTTGTTTATGTCGACTCCGATATACATTTTTTTGGGGACTATCAATTTCTATTTGAATCTTTGAAGACTAATGCTATTTTGTTATCTCCTCATTGGAGGTCTTCTAATCCTAAAGTTGATTTTGATAATTTTAAACTTAATTTTTTAGACGGAATTTATAATGGCGGTTTTATAGGTGCTTCACGATTAGGAAAGGAAGCCTTAGAGTATTGGGCTACACTTTGTCTATTTAGTTGTGAAGTAAATAGAATAGAGGGTTTTTTTGTTGATCAAAAATATTTAGATTTATTGCCTTCAAGATTTCAAAATGTGGAGAGCATCCGACATAAGGGGTGTAATGTAGCAAATTGGAATCAAATAGATTGTGAAAGAACATTTAATGAATCAGGAGAGATTTTAATTAATAATAAATATCCAATAGTTTTTATTCATTTTACTAAAAGTTTTTTTAGGGGAGTATTGAAAGAATCTGACAGTAAGCTTTTATCTTATTTAGAATATTATCGCGATGTATTATTGAAATATAGTTCTAATGATGTAATTCAAGAGTTTTTGAAGGATGAAAATAAGATTCAGAACAAGATCGAAAAGAGGAAGTCTTTTATTTTAATTCAGTTTTGTAGAAAAGTAAAGGAAAAAATAATTTGTTTTTATTCTAAATTTCAATGAAAGAAAACCCAATTATAGCAATGGTTGCTCCATCACTGGATGCTTATTCTGAAACCTTTATTCAGGCACAGAAAAAAGGATTGAAAGGTAAAGTATGTTATTATTATGGAGGGAATTTACCATTGTTTTTAGAAGGCTTTGGCAGACTAAAAACTCGTTTTGTTACTTGGGAAGTAAAAATAAAACGCAGACTGGGAATAAAAACTTTCAATGCGGATGAAATAGCTTTCATCCAATCACTAAAAAAACAAAGAATTCAAGTAGTTTTTGCACAATATGGGCCTACTGCTCATAGAGTAGTTCAAATTTGTAAAGATTTGAAGCTTCCTTTGATTACGCATTTTCATGGTTATGATGCTTCAGTAGATATAGTTATAAAGGAGTGTAACCATTACAAAGAAGTTTTTGAATATAGTAGTTACGCCATTATTGTTTCAAATACGATGAAAAGCCGATTGATTGAAAAAGGATGCCCTAAAGAAAAGTTGATTTTTAATCCGTGTGCCCCAGATACTAGTTTTTTGGAAGTTAAACCTCAATTTTCAGAACCTCTTTTCATAGGTTTGGGACGATTTGTAGATAAAAAAGCACCTTATTACACAATATTAGCTTTCAGTAAAGTAGTCAATCGATTTCCAAATGCAAAATTGGTTATTGGAGGGGAGGGGGAATTATTTGAAGTTTGTAAAAATATAGTCTGCCATTTAAAGATTGAAAAAAACGTATTGTTACCGGGTATTTTGCCCAGAGAAGAATTCCTTGCCTATTTGTCAAAAGGATGTGCTTTTGTCCAACATTCCGTTACTGCTTTGAATGGGGATCAGGAAGGGACTCCGGTAGCGATTTTGGAAGCAAGTGCAGCAGGATTACCAGTGATTGCTACTCATCATGCAGGAATTCCTGATGTAATATTAGATGGAGAAACTGGTTTTTTGATTCCAGAACATGATGTAGAAGCAATGGCTGATAAGATGATTTTACTTCTCGAAAATAAAGAATTAGCTAAACAAATGGGAAAAAAAGGAAAAGAGAGAATTAAGAATTACTTTTCTTTAGAAAACCATTTGCAAACTCTTGACCAAATAATAGGTAAAACAATTCATAAAAATGAATAAGCCTTTAGTTTCTATTATCATACCCACTTATAATCGAGCGGATTTAATTGGAGAAACGCTCGATAGTGTTTTGGCTCAAACCTATCAAAACTGGGAATGTATTATTGTAGATGATGGTTCTACGGATAATTCCAAACATGTCATCGGGGAATATTTAGAAAAAGATGGAAGGTTTCAATATCATAATCGCCCTCTAGAACGGCCTAAAGGAGCTAATACCTGTCGAAATTATGGCTTTAAAGTGAGTAAGGGAGAGTATGTTATATATTTAGATTCAGATGATGTTTTAGATGTTTTTTGTATATCAGAAAGAGTTGCATTGGTAATTAGTGATTTAGATGTTGATTTGTTAATTCGGGATTCATCGAAATTAATAGGAAATAAAATAATAAATGAAACTATAAATCGGGATCCGGAAAATATTATAGTTGAGGAATATTTAAAGATGTTTCTAAGATATGAAATTCCGTGGCAAACTATGGGAGCATTTTATAAAAGAGAAATATTAAATTCTGTTCAATTTGATGAAAAATTACAACGATTTCAAGATGTGAGTTTTAATATTAAAGTACTGTCTCAGTTTGAGTGTTTGAATCTTTTAAGAGATTTTAAGATTGATAGTAGTTTTAGAATTGATGAAAAGAAACTACAAAGAGAGGGGCATATTGAACAAATGTTTAAATCTCTTGTGATTTTTAATAAAATACATCGTAATCTACTATTGAAAGCAGAATATAGAAAAAACTTGCAATTGTTTAACTACCATTTTTTTGAAAAATATATAATTCTTTTTTTTGATCAAAGTAAAGAGGCTTCAAATTTTGTTCTTCTTAACTCTGTTAGTTTAAAAATGTTTACTTTTAAACAGAATCTTAGTATAATTGGACTTTATATTTATTTGAATACTGGACTTTATTTTAAGGAGGGTTATGGGGCGAATAGGTTTAGAAAATTTTTTAATAATTCATTTTTAAATTATTAATCATTATATGGTTGAAAAGAAACCTCTTATTTCCGTTGTTCTTCCTGTTTATAATGTGGCACTTTATATTGAAGAGAGTGTTGCCTCTATATTAAATCAAACCGTTACCGATTTTGAATTATTAATTATTGATGATTGCTCAACTGATAATACTTTATCCATAATAGAAGAAATTAAAGATAATAGAATTAAAATAATTACTAAAGAGAAAAATTCAGGATTAATACATAGTTTGAATTTAGGTTTCAAATTAGCTAAAGGTAAATATATTGCCCGTATGGATGGGGATGATATTTCGGTTAACAATAGATTTGAAAAGCAATTAGAGGTTTTAGAAAATGATAGTAATGTAAAAGTTTGTGGCTGCTGGTTACAAGAGTTCGGGAAATCTAATAGACTTGTTAGACATAAAGAATATCATGAAGAAATAAAAGCTAGATTATTGCTAAGTTGTTCAATGTCTATGGGGGCTGTAATGTTAGAAAGAGAATGGATTGGAAATGTTTTATTTGACGCAACAAAAAAACATGTAGAAGATTACGATTTCTGGTCCAGAATAGCTTGGACTGGTAAATTTTACAATATACAGGAACCTCTCTACCTCTACAGAGTTCATGAAATGCAGGTATCAACACAATATAAATCAATTCAACTACAAGGAGATATAGAAATTAAATTGTTTCTGTTTAAAAAGTTAAAATATGATTCCGAAATATTTCCGGATGAATTAATAGCTAAAGTTTTATTGTTGGATAAACACATCCAGGTTAAAGAATTAGTTTTATTTATTAAATGGTTAAAAGAACTAATTTTATTGAATAATAAACAAAATGTTTTTTCTGAACATGAATTAAAAAAAGTTCTTAATGAAATGCTACAATCCTTATTATTTACACTTTACTTCAAGCCTACAGATATAGGTATTAATAAAAAATGGCGAATTAAAGCACTTTTTAAATTACCATTTAAAAATGCCTCTTTTATTTTAAAATTAAAAAGCAGAGAAGTGTACAAATTATTATTTAAATAATTAAACCAAATTTCCATTGGATATGAGTTTTTCATTAAGGAACAAAAATATTTTATTAGTGATTCACCAAGGTTGTTTGGGAGGAGCTGAACGGCAAGCTTTGGGATTAGGAAAATATCTTTCACAACAATGTAGTTGTGATGTAAATCTACTTTTAACTTTTTCAAGCCTGACAACAAAGGAGTTTGATGACTATGTGAAAGAATGTGGAATTAATAATGTTTTACATTTTGGAACTCCTTACCTGAATTTTAAATGGGAATTTTCAATTTTAAACATCAAGAGGTTAAAGTGGTCAATAGAATATTTAATGCGTCTTAGAAAAGAAATAAAAAAATATAACCCTGAAATTATTATTCCTTTTTTAAATTTTCCTTCAAAAGTGTCTTATTATTTATATAAGTTGGTGCCTTCAGTTAAATTTACTTTTTGGCATCAATTGGGTTTGGATTCTCTTAGTTTAGATGTTTTTGAGAAAATTGCGGTTAATAATATTCCATGTGTGATTGGTAACGCATCAAATTGTTTAGATATGTTTAAATTACCTTATTCAATAAATAGCCAAAAATTAAATGTGTTGCCACAATACTTATCCTTAAATAAGGAAATAGCAGATAAAAAATTATTACGCAGTAAGTATAATATTCCGGAAAATGCAATAGTAATTGGAATGATAGCCCATTATCGAGAAGAAAAATTTCATGACTTATTATTGCAATCGTTTATTAAGTTAAATAAAATTCATAATAAAATTCATTTAGTTTTTTTAGGAAATCAATTCAATACTAGTGCAACTGAGTATAAATATAATTACCTTTTAAATATTGTTAAAAACAATAACTTAGAAAATAGTGTCTCTTTATTATCAGAAGTTAAGGTTACTGATGTGTTAAGTTGTATGGATATAGCTGTTTTGGTTTCAAGAATTGAGGGTATGCCAAATGTAGTTATGGAATATATGTTATACGGATTGCCTGTAATAACTACAAATCATCCTGGCTGTAAAGAGTTGTTAGGGGATTCTGAGTTTTTAATTGATAATACGGAACAATATTTATCGGAAAAATTACACAAATTGATTATGTCAGATAATTTAAGAAAAACAGAAGGAAACTTAAATTTGGAGAAAATAAAAAAGTATGACATACAATCTTATGTCCATAAGCTTGAGGGAATAATAAGCAAAATTATTAAAAAATGATTTAAAGTCTTATGAAAGAAAATACGGTTTTAATTTCCATAATAATACCATGTTATAATGATTGGCAGTATGTTGAGCAAGCTGTATATTCTGTTTTAAATCAAACGTATCTTGATAAAGAAATTATAGTGGTTGATGACGGTTCTAATACAAAAACTAAAGAAGTTTTGAAACGTCTTGAACCCAAAATTACAAAATTGATTACCCAAGAAAATCAAGGGCAAAGTACAGCCCGGAATGTTGGTATAAAAGCTTCAAAAGGGAAATTTATTTTGGTTTTGGATAGTGATGATTTTTTTGAATCTACTTTTTGTGAAAAAGCGATAGTATCCTTTGAAAAAGATAGTACTGTTAAAATTGTAACTTCTTTTGTTAATCGACTATTGTTAAATGGAAAAAAAGATGTTTTCAAACCAACAGGAGGTACAATACAACATTTTTTAAAGTATAATGGAGCAACTGGAAGTGCAATGTTTAGGAAATCAGATTGGGAAAACGCAGGAGGTTATGATGAAAAAATGAAAACAGGATTTGAAGATTGGGAATTTTATATTCGATTAGTCAAACAGGGAGGGTATGCTTTTGTGATTCAGGAGCCGCTTTTTAATTATAGAATTAAAGATAATTCGACGACCACAAAAGCGAATAAAAATAAAATTACTTTATTACAGTATATTTATTTGAAACATCAGGATTTGTATAAAAGTAATTTTGAAACTTTTGTTAATCATTTATTATCTATGCTTGAACGAGAAGAATTTGAAAAAAATAAAAATACTAAACGGATTGAATTTAAATTAGGTAATGTAATTTTAAGTCCTTATAGGTATTTTAAATCATTAATTTGTAGATGATTCCAAAAGTTTCCATCATCATAGCAACATACAATAGAGCTCACTTTATTGTAGAAACTTTGGAATCCATCCAAAAGCAAACTTTTGAAGATTGGGAATGTTTGATTATCGATGATGGTGGAATAGATAATACAGATGAAGTTATTACTCCTTTTTTAGAACAGGATACTCGATTTCGGTTTTTAAAAAGAGCTGATAATTACAAAAAAGGATTGCCAGGTTGTAGAAACTATGGACTGGATTTAGCGCAGGGAGATTATGTGATTTTCTTTGATGATGATGATTTTGTACATCCTGATAATTTAAAAATTGGTTTAAAGGAATTGGAAGCTTCTTGGAGCGATTTTTGTCATTATCAGAAACTATCTTATTCAGATGTAAAACCAAAATTGATGGATGCCATAGTCAAGGAAAGAAAATCACTTGACAAAACAGTAATTGAGAAGGTAATTACTCAGGAAATAGGTTTGGCTTCCTGTACAGTTTTATGGAAAAAACAATGTTTTAATGCAATTCGTTTTAATGAAAGTTTGCAATATGCTGAAGAATGGGAGTGTTACAGTAAAATAATTTCAAAAAGTTTTAATGGAGTAACTATTGATACGGTTTTATATTATAATAGAAAGCACGCTGAGTCTAACACAGGAGAATTTTACAGCAATAGCCCCATTCGAAGGGCATCCTATGCGGAAGCAATTCTATTAGTGTTTGATAATTTAGTTGAACATGAATTGCTTACAAAAAAACTGTTACATTATTTTATACAACTTTCTTTAAATTTCAAAGAATACAAATTGTTTCAACGACTATTAATTAGAACACCATTATCAAAGTTTAAAAAACTAAGATGGCATCTTTTTTATTTTAGTTTACCTTTACGCTTATTTGCTTATGGTAAATGGAAAATAATTAAAAAAACGTACTTTCAATGAAAATCTTATTGTGTTTTGGCACCCGGCCAGAAGCTATTAAAATGGCTCCAGTTTACCATCAATTAAAAAAACAAGCTAATTTTGAGGTAAAGGTGTGTGTAACAGCCCAACACAGGGAAATGCTGGATCAGGTATTGGCGTTTTTTGAAATCGTTCCCGATTATGATTTGGATCTAATGCAGCCCAATCAAACACTGAATAGCCTTAGTGCTGTTATTTTGTCCAATATGGATAGCATACTTCAGGAAGTAAAACCAGATTTGGTTTTAGTACACGGCGACACCACTACTTCTTCAATGGTAGCCTTAGCTGCCTTTCATTTAGGAATAAAAATAGGACATATCGAAGCCGGATTGCGAAGTTTTAATAAACAGTTCCCTTTTCCAGAGGAAATCAATAGGCAGTTTACAAGTAAATTAGCTGATATTCATTTTACACCTACGGTTGTAGCTACACAAAATTTATTGAAAGAAGGTATTTCGTTTCAAAATATCATACAAACCGGGAATACAGTCATTGATGCGCTGCTATGGACTAAGGCTAAAATTTCAGAAGAAGGTTATTCACTTCCTGAGATTGAAATGCTAAAAAAGACAATTCCTGTCGATAAAAAGATGGTTTTGGTTACAGGACATCGCAGGGAAAATTATGGTTTGGGTTTAGCAAATTTGTGTGAGGCATTGTTGACTATTGCCCAGAGAAAGGATGTAAGTGTGGTCTATCCTGTTCATTTGAATCCCAATGTGCAGGATTTGGTAAGAGAAAAACTGACCAATAAAAAAAATATTTATCTCGTTCCTCCTTCCTCCTATCCTGCTTTTGTGTGGTTGATGCAGCAGTCTTTTTTAATTGTAACTGATTCAGGGGGGATACAGGAAGAAGCGCCCTCTTTAGGGAAAGCTGTTTTAGTAACCCGTACAATTTCGGAACGACCGGAAGGAGTTGAAGCCGGATTTTGTCAAATAATAGGTAGTGAACAAAAAAAGATTGAAGAAAGTATTGTACAACTTTTAGATAGCTTTTCAGGCTTTACGGATGTTAAAAATCCTTATGGCACTGGTAATGCCTCGCAACAGATTGTTGATTTTTTAGTAAGTAACACATAGATGAAAATATTGGTAGTTGTTGATTCAATCGACATTGAAGACAGTAGTGGTTCTAAAGCCAATGTGGCTTTGATTCAAAACCTGAAAAAAGAAGGTTTTGAAACATTGGTATATCATTATTCCAGAAAAGAAATCCATTTAGAAGGGATTACTTGTGTAGCTATAAAAGAAATTAAGTTTTCTTTTATGTATATTTTGAGCCGTACACAAAGAGGAATTTCTAAATTATTTAAAATTAATATCAATAAACAAGTGGAATCCCTTTTCGGCTTTTCTTTTACTTTTTTTAATGATGTAAACAGTATAAAAAAAACTTTAGAGAAAGCAACTCATTTTCAGCCTGATTGGGTGCTTACTCTCAGTTATGCCTCTAGTTTCAGACCTCACAAGGCACTTTTAGCTTTGCCTCAATGGCATTCTAAATGGTTGGCTTATGTGCATGATCCTTATCCAATGCACAGTTATCCCAGACCCTATGATTGGGTAGAACCAGGGCATCAATACAAAAGGGATTTTTTTTGGCAAATTACCGAGAAATCAAAATATGTAGTCTATCCCAGTGAGCTATTGGCACAATGGATGCGAGGGTATTACTATAATCAAACAGGAAAAGAAATAATTATTCCGCATCAAATTTTTGAGGAAGACAAAAATAATAGCATTAGTACATTACCTGATTTTTTTAATGTTAATGACTTTAATATTTTGCATGCGGGGAGTATGATGGATGCCCGAAATCCAATTGCTCTCGTAAATGCTTTTGAACTTTTCTTAAATCAATATCCTGAAGCTAAAAATCATGCAAAATTGCTGTTTATTGGTAAGCCATCTTCTTTTGATAGCTTTATTAAGGAGAAGCAAATGACAGTTTCTCAGATTTTTTTAAGTGATGATTATATGCCTTTTCAACAAGTACAGGCTATGCAACAGGCAACAACTGTCAATGTTATTTTGGAAGCCATTGGTCCAATAAGTCCCTTTTTGCCTGGGAAATTTTCGCATTGTATTGAGTCTCAAAAACCTATTTTATTATTAGGACCTTATTATAGTGAATCTAAAAGATTATTAGGCGAAGAATATCCTTATTGGAGTGAAGTAAATAATACTGAAAGAATTCAATCACTTATTATAGAGCTGTATCAAAACTGGTTAATAGATAAAAATCAAATAATGGATAGATCAGACTTGAAGTGGTATCTTTCTCCAAACTATTTGAGAAAAGTTATAAAGGAATTGAAGTTCTGATTGGTTTTAAAAAAAGTTCAATGTAATAAAAATTTATATTCAAATAAAAAAAATGATAAAAAAGACACTAAAAATAATGCTAAATTTCTTCAAGAAAAAACCATTAAAATATACTTTTCATGATGATTTTTGGATTCAAAAAGTAAAAACGATTACTGTAGTAGATAGAGTTCCTTTTTTTGAAGAGTTAGTTAAAGGTAAAAAGATTTTACACTTAGGATGTAATGATTGGCCAATCTTTAATCCAGTATATAATTTACATATAAAACTAGCAAAATATGCTGATATAATTCATGGTTTTGACATCGATTTAGAAGGTGTTGAAGAATTGAGAAAATATGTGAATCAACCTTATTTTTCACATTTTGATCAGTTAAAAGGAAATCAGTATGATATATGTTTGGTTCCAGAAACTATTGAACATGTAGATAATGTTAGAGAATTTTTAGAAGGATTATCTACTGTAGAAGCAAAAATATTTTATATAACAGCACCAAATTGTTTTTCGAAAAATCATATAGAAAGAAATTTTTATGGACAAGATGAATTCATAGAAGTAAATCATCCCGACCACAATTGTTGGTATAGTCCTTATACTCTGAAAAATCAAATTGAAAAATATTCAAATTTAAAAGTAAAAAATGTTTTTTTAATGAACGAAGACAGAATGGTTTGTTGTGAAGCAGTTAAAAAGAATTTATGAAAAAAACATTTAAAAAACATTTAAAACAAGGATTGTATTTTTTTATTTCAAGATATTATCTGTTACGATTCTTATACTTTGATACTCAAAAAATAAAGCAATCAGATATTGTATTTTTTTTACCTTATTATCATACCGGAGGAGCTGAGCGAGTCCATATTGCCATATTAAAAGCACTTCAGGGTACAAAATGCACAGTTGTTTTTACCCATGGTTCTGCCACTAAGAATTTTTATAAGGAGTTTAGTAAGTATGCAAGTATAGTAGAATTAAATTCTATTTTAAATAAAAAAAACAAATGGGTTAATCAAAAATTACAAGGAATAATAATAAGCTCAATTAATACTAGTCTTTCTGTCAAATCCGTTTTTGGATGTAATACACCCTATTATTACCAAATAATACCTAAAATCAAGGATGCGATTATTAAAAATGATTTGTTTCATGCTTTCGAAGAAAATGATGACAGAGAAAGTGATGTAATTTCTTCGGCTTCAATTATTGATAATAGAATTGTTATTAATGAGGTGGCAAAACAATTTATTTTAAGTTTTTATGACAGACATCAAATTGATTTAATGTTTCATAGTAAAATTAAAATCATTCAAAATGGAATTGAATTAAAGAACTCTCCTTTTCAAAAAAAGACAGGAACTCATTTTAAAATTGGTTTTATCGGCAGATGGTCAACTGAAAAACGCGCGTATCTGTTTTTAGAAATTGCAACACAAGTTAAAAAGAAATATCCTGAAGTTAGTTTTGTTATGGCAGGAACAGGGATGAAAATTAACTTAAATAAAATTATTCAAGCTGGGGTAGAATTTTTAGGAGAACTCACTAATGATAAGGATTTGGAGCAACTATACAAAGATCTTTATTTGATTCTTTTACCATCAAAATATGAGGGCTTTCCAATGGTAATTATGGAGGGTATGGCACAAGGGGTTATTCCTATTGCTACTAATGTGGGAGGAATAAGTGAACATATTGTAAATGATAAAAATGGAATATTAATTAATGATGGCGATGAAAAACAAATAATTAAAGATTATGTTAGTATAATAGAAAATTTGTTGCCAAATAAAATAAAAATGGAAATGTTATCGCAAAATGCCTATAATTATGCTCTCCACAATTTCCAAATTCAGAAATTTAATGATAGTTATAGACAAATATTATTTAAGAAATAATATTCATTTAAATCAGATACATTGGATTTTTTTGTGAATAATTAAGCTGATATTACTATGAGAATTTTAATGGTTTCTATGCCTAATTTACATTTTTTTAGATGGACAGAACAATTAAGGGAATCCGGACATGAAGTTTATTGGTTTGATGTCACTGATGGAGCTAAAGAAGTAGAAAGAATTAACTGGGTTAAACAAATAATAGGCTGGAAATTCCGATGGGATTATCCAGGCAGGATTTACTTTAAAATACATTTTCCTAAATTATATAGTTTTATACAACAATTTAATGAACGTAATACTGCAAGAGTATTTGAACAAAAAATTTTAGAAATACAACCGGATATAGTGCATAGTTTTGCACTTTATATTTCATGTACTCCTATTTTACAAGTAATGAATAAATACACGCATGTTAAATGGGTTTATTCTTCTTGGGGTAGTGATTTATACGATTTACAAAATAATCCTAATGATTTGATAGATATACAAAATGTATTAAAAAGGGTGGATTATTTATTTACAGATTGCAAAAGAGATTATAAAATTGCTCAGAATCATGGTTTTGAAAATGATTTTTTAGGTGTTTTACCCGGCGGAGGTGGCTATCATTTGGATAAAATGAAAGCAAAGTTAGTATTAGAACAAAATAAAAATACAATTCTCATTAAAGGCTTTCAAGGAAAATGGGGAAGGGCAATAAATGTTTTGAAGGCATTAGAAGGGATGAAAGATGAACTAAAATTATTTTCTATTGTTGTATTTGGAGCAAATAATCTTGTTGAAGATTTTTTTAAAAATTCAGAATTATCTAAATGGGCAAATTTTAGTATCTTAGGTAAAATTGCCCAAAATGAGGTTTTTAATCTTATGGCAAAATCATTTTTATTTATAGGGAATAGCAGGTCTGATGGCATCCCTAATACAATGATTGAAGCAATTTGTATGAATGTTTTTCCAATTCAATCTAATCCGGGAGGAGCAACCCAAGAGTTAATAACCGATGGATTTAATGGTTTTTTAATTGAAGATACAGAAAATATTGAACACATAAGAACTAAGATAAGGCAAACTTTAAATAATAAAGAGTTGATTAAAAAAGCTGTAGAATATAATGCTATAAATTTAGTGCCTTCGTTTGATTATGACACAATAAAAAAGAAAGTAAATAATAGTTATTTAAAGGTTTTTAATTAGAATTGATTAATGTTAAAACGATGAAAATATTCAAATAATAAATTACAATTATGATTAAATGGGGCTACAATATAATTAAAAATATAACTAAAAATTTCTATCTTGCTAAAGGAGCAAATTACAATTTTAAAGATAAAACACTTATTTTTAAGATTCTTAATTTATTGTATCTTAAATCTGTTTTTGGAAAAAATGAAAATGAAGTAAGTCAGGAAATATTTGGATTCAAGGTGACGGCTTATAGTTACAACACCATTATTCTTTTGTTCAAAGAAATTTTTATTACAAATGATTATTTTTTTCAGTCAGACAATCAGACTCCAAAAATAATAGATTGTGGAGCTAATATAGGAATGTCAATATTGTATTTTAAATTTCGTTATCCAAATTGTTCAATTGTAGCTTTTGAACCTAATCCCAGGGCATTTGATCTTTTAAAAAAAAATATAGAACAGAATAAATTAGATAAGATAGAATTATACAATTTAGCTTTGTCTGACACAACAGAAGAAATAGATTTTTATACAGGAAATGACAATGAAATTTTATTGGCTTCTACTTTGAAAGAAAGAGGAGGACAAAACAATATTAAAATTCAAGCTCATAAATTGTCTTCTTATTTAAATGATACTGTTGATTTAATTAAAGTGGATATTGAAGGTTCCGAAAATCAGCTGTTAATTGATTTAGTTTCTTCAGGAAAAATTAATAATTCAAAGAAATATATTATTGAATACCATCATAAAATAAATAATAAAAAATCATCATTTTCAACTTTTATAAAACCATTTGAAGATTCTGGATTTGAATATAATATTAAAACCTCTTTTCCTAAAATAGGGGCTTTTCAAGATGTACTTTTATATATTTATAAGTGAAATTAATTAAAGATTATTCTTAATGTTATAAATAATTCATGCAAGCTTCCATTTTAATTGTTTCCAGAGATAGAAAATCAGAACTTGAAAAAACTTTGTTGTTACTTGAAAGAATGATTGATACTTCCATTCATGAAGTACTGGTGTTTTTGGATGGTTTCACTGATGAATCAACCCAATTAAAAAATGAATTGAATTGGGTAAAATGGCACGAGTCTTATAAAAGTATTGGGGCTTCCGGGGCAAGAGCTATTTTATACCCAAAAGCTACAGGACAAATTTTAATAGGTCTGGATGATGATGCACATCCTTTGAATTCTGATTTTATAAGTCTTTCTGAGCAACTGTTCAATCAATATCCTAATGTAGGGGTGTTGGCTTTTCAGGAAATCAAAGGTATTTTTAATTCGGAAGACGAAGCTTTGGCTCAAAAAGAAAAAGGAGTTGTTAATTATCTGTGCAGTGAGTTTGTGGGTTGTGGTTTTGCTATCCGAAAATCCGTTTATGATTTGACTCGTGGTTTTCCCGTATGGATAGATATTTATGGAGAGGAATCTTGTGTATCGATGGAAGTATTAGCTAATGGATATGATATTCTTTATACGAATTACATAGCAGTAAACCATAGGGTAAATAAGGAAGAACGTTTTAAAACAGGCAGGAACTATTTTCGATTTGGGAAACAATTAAAAAATACGGCTTTTTATTATTTGGTTTATTACCCTTTTCCGTTTTACAAAATTTGTCGTTTATTAGGACATAACTTTAAAAAGTATGCTTTTAAAGATTGGAATTATTTTATTGCTTTTTTTTCATCTGTTTTTACTATTATTATTAATTTGACGAAAGTTTTAAAATATCGAAATCCAATTGATTCAAAAGTTTTAAAAAAAATTAGGCAGTTGCCAAATCCTAAGTATTAAATAAATGAAAGTTTGTAATAATTATAGAAAAGTTGCTAATAGGGTTACAATTATAAATTACTCTAATGAATTTTATACCCAAGCTCAAAAAAAAAATACTCAATCAGCTTTAAGAATTGGTAAAGTAAAAAAGGTTATATCATATAATCAAAATGATATAGATGAATTATTTTATTTAAAAAACAAACATATACTTGAACAAAAAAGAGGAGGCGGATATTGGATATGGAAACCATATATAATAAGAGATGCTTTGTTGAATATGCAAGATGGAGAATATTTATTTTATTGTGACTCTGGAAGTGTTTTTGTAAATTCTATTGATTCATTGATAGGTTGTTTTGATATGGATTTTGATATTATGCCTTTTGAATTACAACATATTGAAAGTAAATGGACTAAAAGAGATTGTTTTAAATTACTAGGGTGTGATGGAGCTGATTTCTTTCAAACAAATCAAATTCAGGCCACATTTAGTTTGTGGAGAAAAAGTGAGTTTTCATTAAAATTTGTTGAAGAATGGTTGAAATTTGCTCAAGACGATAGAATAGTAACAGATATAGAAAACCAGTTAGGGTTTCCTAATTATGAAGGGTTTGTAGAGCATAGACATGATCAATCAATTTTTAGTTTACTTATAAAGAAATACAAGGTCAAAGTTCACAGAGATCCATCACAATATGGGAACAAATACCTAGATTTTTATCCTCATTCAAATTACCCACAATTGTTTTTTTCAACAAGACAAAGGAATCTTACAATTTATTTAAGAATGAAAAAAACATTGGAAAAAAATATTTTGTTTCGAATGATGTATTCCTTTGTAAGGAAAAAAAGAAATAGATTTGTCAAATCTTGAAATGATTTTTATGAAAAAAACAGCCATAATTCCGCTTCGTAAAGATTCCAAAGGAATACTGGGAAAAAATAAAAAAAAGATGTTGGGGCGTCCGTTATTTTCATGGGTGCTTACCGAGGCTGTTTTTTCCCATTTAGATGAAGTCTATGTGTTTACCGATGATATTGAAATTATTGACTATATCAACAAAGAATACCATTGGACAACTAAAGTGAAGGCATTATTGCGTTCGGCTGAAAATGCTACCGATACGGCTTCAACCGAAAGTGCGATGGTAGAATTTGCAGCGCAAATCAACTATGATTTTGATGTGCTGTGTTTGTTGCAGGCTACTTCACCATTGACCACAGCATCCGACATTAATGCTGTTTTAGCTAAAATTGAAAACGAAAAATACGATTCGGCTTTAACGGTTGTCAATACCCATCGTTTTAGCTGGAATGCAGATGGAACACCTCAAAATTATGATGTTTTTAATCGTCCAAGACGACAGGATTTTGAAGGTTTATTAATAGAAAACGGAGCGGTATATGCAACCACTAAAGCAGCTTTTGTAAATTCTAAAAATCGGGTTAGTGCTAAGATAGGATTAGTTCAGATGCCTGAAAATACTTTGGTCGAAATCGATTCGATGACCGATTGGAAAATAGCAGAAGAATTGCTGGCAAGTCGCCTTAAAAAGTCGAAAAAACACCAACGTATTGGTTATCTTGTTTTGGATGTGGATGGCGTGTTTACCAATGGACAGGTTTTTTTTTCCGCTGAAGGCGAGTTGGCTAAAGCCTTTGATATGCGTGATGGCATGGGCTTAGAAATCCTTCGCCAGCATCAAGTAGAAGTGGTGGTCATTACTTCTGAAAATTCGCCTTTAGTTGCCCAACGCATGAAAAAATTACAGATAGAACATACCTTTTTAGGAGTAAAAGACAAATATGCTTTCTTGCAACATTTTACCCAAACTAGAAATATTTCTTTTGGTGCCTTAGCCTACATAGGAGATGATGTCAATGACTGGGCGAATATTTGTGCTGTGGGCTGGTCTTTTACTCCCGCTAATGCCACCGAAATCATAAAACAGCATGCCGATTGTGTTCTCACAAAACCCTCCGCCGAAGGAGCCATCAGAGAAGCCTGTGAGTGGATTATGAAATACAATGAACGGTATTGATTTACTATAGAAGTTCTCATTTAGCACAATCGGATTCCCCTCTGGAGAGGGGTTAGGGGTGTGCCAGAATAGTTTGTTTAAAGAAAAGAGTTCATTTTATAATAAAACATAATAATTTGCACAATCGGATTCCCCTCTTGGAGAGGGGCTAGGGGTGTGTAAATTTTAGATGTAAATTGTTAATCTACAAGTTATGGCTAAAAGAAAAGAAGATGAATGAGTTTGGAATTACTATTTTGAGATTTAGTGATAATGAGGTTTTAAAAGATATGGAGAATGTAATTCGGGCAATTGAGTTTTATATTGAAGAATTTGAAAAACACACCCCCAGCCCCGCTCCAGAGGGGAGTTAGTCCCCGTATTACAATAACGGTATAGTTTAAAAATCATACTTATTTATTAATGATTATCTATTAAAACAAAAATAGGTAATTTGCACAATCAGATTCCCCTCTTGAAATCGAAGATTCAACGATTCCAAATAAAAATAGTAACTAGAGTTAGAGGGGCTAGGGCTGTGTAAAACAACAAACAACAAAAAATGAACGACTATAAAAAACCTTATGTGATTGCCGAAATAGGTTGTAACCACAAAGGAGAAATCGAAATAGCAAAAGAGCTCATCAAAATTGCAAAAATATTTTGCAATGCCGATGCTGTTAAATTCCAAAAAAGGAATAACAAAGAATTACTAACCGAAGCACAGTACAATGCCCCACATCCTAATAGTTCGAATGCTTATGGTGAGACCTATGGAGCTCATAGAGAATTTTTGGAGTTTGATGTGGAGCAACACGCCGAATTAAAAAACTATTGTGAATCTATTGGGATTACCTATTCCACTTCAGTTTGGGATTTGACCTCAGCCAAGGAAATTGCTTCTTTACACCCCGAATTTATTAAAATTCCATCGGCATGTAATAATAATTTTGAAATGCTTCAATGGCTTTGTGAAAATTATCGGGGAGAGATTCATATTTCAACCGGTATGACTACAAAGGACGAAACAGCTGAAGTGGTTAATTTCTTTATTCAAAATAAACGCAATCAGGATTTGGTGTTGTACAACTGTACCTCAGGTTATCCAGTGCCATTTGAAGATGTTTGTTTGCTGGATATTAATTTGCTGATAGCGAATTATGGCGATAAAGTAAAACACATTGGCTTTTCGGGACATCATCTCGGTATTGCGGTTGATGTTGCCGCCTATACTTTAGGAGCTAATATTATTGAAAGACATTATACACTTGACCGTACCTGGAAAGGGACAGATCATGCGGCTTCTTTGGAACCAATGGGTTTGAGAAAATTAAGTCGCGATTTGAATGCGGTTTATTCAGCATTGACATTTAAGAGCGCTGATGTTTTGCCAATTGAGGCTGTACAAAGGGAGAAATTGAAGTATAGGAAAGGCTGAATCTTGTAATTATTTAATTGAAATCCATTTTGTCACCTCTGGAGCAGTTTAGAGTGATGTTAAGTTTTTTTATCATAAAAGGTCTCGACTGCGCTCGACCTGACATAGTGATTGAAGTTGAATTCTGTCACCTCGAACACAATGGAGAGTGATGTTAAGTTTTTTTATCATAAAAGGTCTCGACTGTGCTCAACCTGACATAGTGATTGAAGTTGAATTCTGTCACCTCTGGCGCAAAGGAGAGTGATGTTAAGTTTTTTATCATAAAGGGTCTCGACTGCGCTCGACCTGACATAGTGATTAAAGTTGAATTCTGTCACCTCTGGCGCAAAGGAGAGTGATGTTAAGTTTTTTATCATAAAGGGTCTCGACTGCGCTCGACCTGACATAGTGATTGAAGTTGATTTCTGTCACCTCTGGCGCAAAGGAGAGTGATGTTAAGTTTTTTTTATCATAAAAGGTCTCGACTGCGCTCGATCTGACATAGTGATTGAAGTTGATTTCTGTCACCTCGAGCACAAAGGAGAGTGATGTTAAGTTTTTGTATCATAAAAGGTCTCGACTGCGCTCGACCTGACATAATGTTTTGGTTGATTTTTGTCACCTCGAGCACAATGGAGAGTGATGTTAAGTTTTTTTATCATAAAAGGTCTCGACTGCGCTCGACCTGACATAGTGATTGAAGTTGAATTCTGTCACCTCGAGCACAATGGAGAGTGATGTTAAGTTTTTTTATCATTAAGGGTCTCGACTGCGCTTGACCTGACATAGTGATTGAAGTTGAATTCTGTCACCTCTGGCGCAAAGGAGAGTGATGTTAAGTTTTTTTATCATAAAGGGTCTCGACTGCACTCGACCTGACATAGTGATTGAAGTTGATTTCTGTCACCTCTGGCGCAAAGGAGAGTGATGTTAAGTTTTTGTATCATAAAGGGTCTCGACTGCGCTCGACCTGACATAGTGATTGAAGTTGATTTCTGTCACCTCTGGCGCAAAGGAGAGTGATGTTAAGTTTTTTTATCATAAAAGGTCTCTACTGCGCTCGACCTGATATAATGTTTTGGTTGATTTTTGTCACCTCGAGCACAATGGAGAGTGATTTTAAGTTTTTTTATCATAAAAGGTCTCGACTGCGCTCGACCTGACATAGTGATTGAAGTTGAATTCTGTCACCTCGAGCACAATGGAGAGTGATGTTAAGTTTTTTATCATAAAGGGTCTCGACTGCGCTCGACCTGACATAATGTTTTGGTTGATTTTTGTCACCTCGAGCGCAGTCGAGAGGCTTTTTTAAAAGTAAAAATGTGTTTTACATGAAATTCTATTATGTTTATATTTTAAAATGCGCTGATGATTCTTTGTATGTTGGAATTACTTCTGATATTGAAAGAAGAGTTTTGGAACATAATGGAGGGAAATATCCAGAAGCATATACTCATAGTAGAAGGCCTGTAGAATTAGTTTTTTGTCAGGATTTTACGGATCCAAATCAGGCAATTGAATTTGAAAAGAAAATAAAAAAATGGAGTAGAGCAAAGAAACAAGCACTTATTGATGAAAAATATGATGAACTGCAAAGTTTAGCAGAGTGTAGAAATGCAACTCATTATAAGTATAACTTGAAAAATGAAGAAGAAAAAGAATGAAATAAGGTCTCGACTGCGCTCGACCTGACATAGTGATTGAAGTTGAATTCTGTCACCTCGAGCACAATGGAGAGTGATGTTAAGTTTTTTTATCATAAAAGGTCTCGACTGCACTCGACCTGACATAATGTTTTGGTTGAATTTGTCACCTCTGGAGAAGTTTAGAGTGATTTTAAGTTTTTTTATCATAAAAGGTCTCGACTGCGCTCGACCTGACATAGTGATTGAAGTTGAATTCTGTCACCTCTGGCGCAAAGGAGAGTGATGTTAAGTTTTTTTATCATAAAAGGTCTCGACTGCACTCGACCTGACATAGTGATTGAAGTTGATTTCTGTCACCTCGAGCACAATGGAGAGTGATGTTAAGTTTTTTTATCATAAAAGGTCTCGACTTCGCTCGACCTGACATAGTGATTGAAGTTGATTTCTGTCACCTCTGGCGCAAAGGAGAGTGATGTTAAGTTTTTTTATCATAAAGGGTCTCGACTGCACTCGACCTGACAGTTCGAATAGTGTTAAATAGATAAAAAAATACTAGGTTTGTAGTCCTAAAAGTAATCCAATCAATGAACAAAAAAATACTTGTATTTTTTCCTGACGGAGTAGGGCTACGCAATTTTGCTTTTACCCAATTTAAGGAACTGGGGGAGCAGCGGGGCAATCAAATTATATACTGGAATAATACTGCGTTTCCATTGCAGGATGCATTGGGTTATGAGGAAGTAAAAATTGAAACGCATAAGTTACATCCTCTAACTTCCTATTATTGTCGTATTCGAAAACACATTGAACTGAATGTAGCCACTAAAAAGTTTCAGGATAATGTCTACCAAACGTATAAGTTTCCTTTTAATTATAATGGGCTAAAAAATACCTTGATGACTTTGTTTATCAGGTTGCTTATCGGGTTGAATTCTTCTGAAAAAGGAATTCTTCGCATTCGCAAAAGAATTAATAGTCTGGAGCGTGCTACCGAAAAATACCAGTACTGTAAAAATCAATTAGAGCAAATTAAACCGTATTTGGTGTTTTGTACTACCCAACGAGCAACCCAATCCATAAGTGCTTTATTAGCAGCTCAGGATTTAGGAATTCCAACTTTAACATTTGTATATTCCTGGGATAATGTGCCTAAAGCGATGCAGTTGGTTGAAACCGATTATTATTGTGTGTGGAGTGATTTAATGCAAAAGGAAATGCTGCAATACTATCCTTTTATTAAAGAAAACCAATTGTTTGTTACCGGAACACCGCAGTTTGAACCGCATTATGATACATCCCTATTAGAAAGCAGAGCAACATTTTTTGAACAATACCATTTGGATGTAGATAAAAAATACATCTGTTTTTCCGGTGATGATGAAACGACTTCGCCTTTAGACCAATATTATTTGGAAGATTTAGCCAATGCGGTTCGAAGCCTGAATAGTAAAGGCCATCAATTGGGTATTATTTACCGTAAATGTCCGGTAGATACCACTTCCAGATATGACGAAGTTTTAAATGCTAATAAAGATATTATTGCGGTAATAGACCCGCTATGGCAGGCAAGTGGAAAGAACTGGAATGAAGTTTTCCCCACCAAAGCCGATTTGAAATTATTACATAATGTTTGTGCGCATTCTGAATTGGTGACCAATGTTTGTTCTTCAACCGTTTTTGATTTTGTGGCACATAATAAGCCTTGTATTTATTACAATTATGAACAACCCCAATTAAAAAAAGGAATTCGTGATATTGGTCAGAATTATAAATATGTGCATTTTAGATCTATGCCAAGTCAGGATGCTGTTATTTTTTGTACAGCTAAAAATCAATTGGTCGATCAAATAGAAGCGATACTTAAAGGCGAATTATCCAATGTTTCCGAAGGTAAAAAATGGTATCAAGTCGTAGCCGGTGAAACACCTACTCAGGCTTCTGAGAAAATTTGGGATGCTATAGATAGGATTGTAGATGAAAGATAATTCAATTTAATTTTTGTGTTTGTATTTATTGAAATTGGTCTTAAGATAGTTATTTGTCCTTTGCTTCCGCAGTCGAGTGTCAAATGTTTGAAGAATGCGTAAAAAGAAAAGCTGTTTGAGCGTAGCGAGTTCTTTTCTTTTAGCATTCAAAAACAAATTTGACCGACGAGGGAGTATAAGACTTGATTTTTTTGTTTCTTTTTTGATCAAGCAAAAAAGAAAATTTGAAAAAGAGTTTAATGT
The DNA here is from genome assembly GCF_038289905.1 of Flavobacterium flavipallidum. NCBI lineage: Bacteria > Pseudomonadati > Bacteroidota > Flavobacteriia > Flavobacteriales > Flavobacteriaceae > Flavobacterium > Flavobacterium flavipallidum. The sequence goes on from NZ_JBBYHU010000004.1 coordinate 151,778, forward strand.
TCGTTTTATATGCTTTTTTTAGATAATGTCTTTGTTAAATTTGCAGCACATAACTCCTAATTCTTAACCGAAAAATGTTCTTCAACTCCCTAACTTTTGCCATATTCCTACCAATAGTTTTTGTGCTCTACTGGTTTGTATTCAATAAAAACAAAACCACACAAAACAGTCTCTTGATTATTGCCAGTTATTATTTTTATTCCTGTTGGGATTGGCGTTTTCTTTTTCTGCTGGTTTTCTCTACTTTTTTAGATTATTATACCGGAATTCGTATTGAAAAAAGCCAAAAAGAAAGTGGTCGCAAATTTTGGTTTTGGCTGAGTATCGGAGTCAATTTAGGCTTTTTGGGACTTTTTAAATACTATAATTTTTTTGCAGCTTCTTTTGCTGAATTGTTGAATGGAGTGGGTTTGAAAACATCTCCATTCTTACTGGATGTAGTTTTGCCTGTTGGAATTTCATTTTATACCTTTCACGGTTTGTCGTATGTAATTGATATTTATTACAAAAGAATCAAAGCCGAATACAATTTTGTCGATTATTCCCTTTTTGTGAGCTATTTTCCGCTTTTGGTGGCAGGGCCAATTGAAAGAGCCACGCATTTGTTGCCGGAAATTAAGGAAAAAAGAAGTTTTGATTTTGAACAGGCTAAGGCCGGAATCTACCAATTTATTTGGGGATTAGTCAAGAAGGTCGTCATCGCCGATACTTGTGCGACCTATGCCAATGCGATTTTTGATCATTACCCTTCTATGAATTCTTTGTCGCTTATTTTGGGGGCTGTTTATTTTGCTTTCCAAATTTACGGTGACTTTTCAGGCTATTCGGATATGGCTTTAGGAATGTCGAAATTGTTTGGCTTAGAGTTGTTGCGAAATTTTAATTATCCTTATTTTTCAAGAGATATCGCCGAGTTTTGGCGCCGTTGGCATATTTCGCTTTCTTCCTGGTTTCGGGATTATTTGTACATCCCTCTAGGTGGAAGTAAGGGCGGACTCTGGATGAAAATCAGAAATACCTTTATCATCTTTTTGGTGAGTGGTTTTTGGCATGGAGCCAATTGGACTTATGTGATTTGGGGCTTTATCAATGCCCTATACTTTTTGCCTTTACTTTTAAGAAAATCCAATCGCAATAATATTGATACGGTGGTTTTGGATAGAAGTTGGGAATCAGTAAAAGTAGTTCTCAATATCCTGCTGACATTTGCTTTGAGTTGTTTGGCCTGGGTATTTTTCAGAGCCAGTACTATTAGTGATGCTTTTTACTATTTGCAAAAAATGTTTATTAATGGTGAATTTGTTTCGCAATATTTAGCCAATGAACGTTACAATTATGAATTGGTACTCATGATTTTGGCTTTTGTAATGGTCGAATGGAACAATCGCATTAAAGAAGAACCGATTTCAGGAAAATACCAAACGGTAAAACTTGCGCTTTGTTTAGCGTCAATTATCGCCTTAGGAACTTATTCTGATTATAAAGAATTTATTTATTTTCAGTTTTAAATTTTCGTTTACCCCGCCCTAAAGGGAGCGAAAATTTAGGAAAATGTGATTTAGATTTTCGTTTTACCCCAGCCCTAAAGGGAGCCGAAAATTTATAACGTTCCAATTTCTTTTTCCCCTTTAGGGCTGGGGAAGGAAAAAGAAATATTAGGAACAAAGAAAAGACATGATTAACCCAAATTTTCGTTTACCCCAGCCCTAAAGGGGACGAAAATTTATAACGTTCTAATTTCTTTTCCCCTTTAGGGGTAGGGGTAGAAAAAGAAATTGTTACATAATTATAAAACATAATTATATGGACAAAAACAAAAATCAATCTGATAATATGTGGAAAGGAGCATCTCCACAAATTTTTTCAAATGCTAAAAAGTTAAGAGAGAATCAAACGGAAGCAGAAGAAAAACTATGGTTGGCTGTTAAAGATAATCAGATAGCAGGATATAAATTTAGAAGGCAGCATCCGATTAGTATTTATGTCGCTGATTTCTATTGTCATGCGCTTCAGTTAGTAATCGAAATAGACGGAAAATATCATTTGGATGAGGAACAACAAATATTGGATCAAAAAAGAACAGCAGATATCGAATTTCAAGGATTAAAAGTAATTCGATTTACTAATGAAGAGATACTATTAAATTTACCAGATGTTGTTGAAAAAATTAAAACCTATTTAAAATAAAAACGTCTTATTTCTTTTTCCCACCCTTTAGGGCTGGGGAAGGAAAAAGAAATATTCGGGATAAAGAAAGAAAAAAAGTAAAGAATATAAATTTTCGTTTACCCCGCCCCTAAAGGGAGCCGAAAATTTATAACTTTCTAATTTCTTTTTCCCCTTTAGGGCTGGGGAAGGAAAAAGAAATATTCGGGATAAAGAAAGTAAAAAAGTAAAGAATGTAAATTTTCGTTTTACCCCGCCCCTAAAGGGAGCCGAAAATTTATAACTTTCTAATTTCTTTTTCCCCCTTTAGGGGTAGGGGTAGAAAAAGAAATATTCGGGATAAAGAAAGAAAAAAAGTAAAGAATATAAATTTTCGTTTTACCCCAGCCCTAAAGGGAGCCGAAAATTTATAACGTTCTAATTTCTTTTTCCCACCCTTTAGGGCTGGGGAAGGAAAAAGAAATATTAGGAACAAAGAAAAGACATGATTAACCCAAATTTTCGTTTACCCCGCCCTAAAGGGAGCCGAAAATTTATAACTTTCTAATTTCTTTTTCCCCTTTAGGGCTTAGGGAAAGGAAAAAGAAATCTAGGTTATAACAATAAAAACTAATGAAACAATTTATATATTTTACTATAAAAAGCTTTTTCATCGTCATCTTATTAGCGGTGGTATTAGACTATGCTTATACTACAGTTTATTTACAGACAAACAAGCGAAATAAAATAGAAGCTGTTTACAATTCCAAAGCCAGAAATTATGATGTCGTAATTTTAGGCTCTTCCCGTGCCAACAATCATTTTGTTTCCGAAATGTTCGAAAAAAAAGGTCTGAAAACCTTTAATTATGGTATGAGTGGCGGACATTTATTTGAAGCTGATTTATTGCTAAAATTAATGATGGAACGCCATTACAAAATCAAAACCGTCATTCTGGAAGCCGATTTGAATTTGTCGAATGAACATAAAGCTGAAGGTATAGCAGCAGGATTTTTGCCTTATATTCACAATTCGGAAATCATTAAAGAGCATTTTGAAAATGAAGTCAATTTTAAGGAGTTATATTATATCCCATTTTATCGTTATGTGAAATATGAAACAAAAATAGGTTTTAGAGAAATGTTTTTTAGCTTTATGAATAAAAAATCAAAATTATTAGATCATGGAGGATATTATGCTTTGGGAAATAAAAAAGGAAATATGAAAAATGATATTCGTTCCTTAAAACCGTTACAAAATAAATATTACGAAGATATAAAGGCGATTTGCTTAGCCAATAATATTCAATTTATCCCAGTAATGACACCTATGTGTGAAAATACGAAAGGGATTGATTATTTTGAAAAAGTAAAACAAGCCTATCCTGAAATTCATAATTATGAAAATGTGGTAAAAGAAGATCAATATTTTTCATCTTGCGGACATATGAATGATACAGGAGCGAGAATATTCACAGCCAGAATCATTCAGGATTTTTTTTCTAAGCAATCTGATACAACTGCCCCATTTTAAAATACTACAAACTCAATTACCACGAAATTTATTCCCCTCTTTAAGAGGGGCTAGGGGTGTGTAAAAACGGGAAGGGAATCGCAAAATTCTTAATTGCCACCAAATGCAACCCAAACCTCATACTGTCATCCTGAGCTTGTCGAAGGATACAAGCCACAACTAAAAACAGCTTATAGCTGTGCAAAAAATAGAAAGCATATCCTATTCTGATAACTGACAACCATTATAATTAACCCGTTGGGTGAAATTATTAAAAACGTCAGTTCGAGTGTTTTTTGTGTAGTGAAACGAAACAAAAAATGTATCGAGAACCGTTTTTAATAAAATTTTTCTTGTTCTCGATACGATTTTCTACCGAAAATCACTCGAACTGACGAAAAATCACCATCAAAAACTAATTTCACCTAACGGGTTATAATTATTAAATTAGAACTAAGTTTCCTATTATTGCAGAAAGAATCCGTCATATGCAAATTGCTTTTCTAACTCCGGAATATCCTCATGCTGAAACAGCACATTCAGGAGGTATAGGTACAAGTATAAAAAACTTGGCTAAAGGACTTTTGTTAGAAGGTTGTCAAGTTCGGGTTTTAGTTTATGGGCAAAAAAAAGATGGCATTTTTGAAGATAATGGTGTTTTAATTCATCAAATTAAGAACGTTAAGCTTAAAGGCTTGTCATGGTTTTTAACCCGGAAAAAAATTGAAAATCTAATTGAGAAACTCTATGATTCAAAAGAAATAGATTTGGTAGAAGCTCCGGATTGGACAGGAATTACCTCTTTTATTCAGCCAAAAAAGTGTCCGCTTGTAATTCGCTTGAATGGCTCGGATACTTATTTTTGTAATTTAGATCAGAGACCAGTAAAATGGAAAAATAAATTCCATGAAAAAAAAGCGCTTCAAAAGGCAAATGCTTTGATTTCAGTCAGTCAATATACGGCCGACAAAACCAATGAAGTTTTTGGATTAAAAAATGACTATACTATTATACCCAATTCCATTGATGTTGCCGCTTTTGTAAAAGATCCAATGATTCAGCCTTCATCTGATACCATTCTATATTTTGGGAGTTTGATTAGAAAAAAAGGCTTACTGGAATTACCGTTGATTTTTAACGAAGTGATAGAAAATAACCCGGAAGCTAAATTAATTGTAATTGGCAAAGATGTATCAGATATTGTTTCAGGTTCAAAATCTACTTGGAAAATGATGCAATCTTTATTTTCAGAAAAAGCACAGTTAAATGTGAGTTATTTGGGAAGTGTTCCTTATAATGAAATACAAAAGTATATTAATGAAGCAACAGTTTGTGTATTTCCTTCTTTTGCAGAAGCTTTACCGGTTTCCTGGATAGAAGCAATGGCAATGCAAAAAGCGATTGTAGCTTCTAATATTGGTTGGGCAACAGATATTATAGATGATGAAATAAATGGTTTTTTAGTTCATCCTAAAAATCATGTAGAATTTGCATCCAAAATTAATATCTTGCTTTCCAATAGTCAAAAACGAGATGAATTTGGAATTGCTGCCCGGGAAAAAGTGATTCGAAAATTTAGTATTGAAGTAGTGGCTCAACAAAGTTTGGCTTTTTATCAATCTCTAATGAAGTAAATGTTGATTTTTATTTATCACAATAATGCTAAAATTGTACATGTTGAAAACCAAATAGGGGTTTCTTTGGATTATAATGGTAAAGTTACAATTGCGGAAGGGATTTCGTTGTTAGCTCAAAAACACAAAGAAGATAAGATTGTTTGGTGTCACTTAAATTGTAAAGCTTTTTTAAATAAGGCCGAGTTAGAAACTATTTGTCATCATGATAAATTAATGCTTTCCTATTGCCCGGCTGATTTTAATTATATCAATAGGGGGATAGGTTATGTCGATGAATCGCTATTTGTAAATGTTAACAAAAAAGTGAGTTACCCTACTTGGCAAATGAGCGGTTCCGTTGGGATAATTCATGCTTCTGTTTTAGTAAATATAGGAGATAAAATTCCATTTGATTTGGATTTTGATTATTATCTGAATTCGTTGGCTAAATTAGCAATGCCTTTAGGGCTTTTGTGTTATTCAGAACCAAAACTTTTAAAAGGAACTAAGATTGAGCCAGTTTGTAAAACTTCAAATTTTATTCTTTTTAGATTTGTCAAACAACATTATAAAAAACGTTGGGTATTTTTGTTGTTGCTAAATTTAATTATTTATGAGAGACAATTAGCCCTGCTTCCTTTTTTATGGTCTTTTGGGTTTAAAAAAAGAAATCCGGATTTTTGTTTGGAAGCCATAAAAGTGGAGTCTTCTAAAAAAGTAGTTTCAAATAAAACAGTTGATGTAATTATACCCACTATTGGTAGGAAACCCTATTTGTATGATGTTCTAAAAGATTTAGCAAGACAGACATTATTACCTGAAAAAGTAATTATAGTTGAGCAAAATCCTATTCCTGAAAGTGTTTCTGAATTAGATTACTTAGAAACTGAGTTTTGGCCTTTTAAAATTGAACGTGTATTTACTCATCAGGCGGGAGCTTGTCATGCACGAAATTTGGCTTTGACAAAAGTAACTAGCGAATGGGTCTTTTTGGCAGATGATGATATCCGTTTTGAAAATATTTTTTTTGAAAAAGCATTTACAAATATTGATAAGTTTGCGATTACGGCAATATCTATGAATTGTTTGCAAAAAAATGAAGAAAACATCTTAAGTTTGGTTTTTCAATGGTCGAGTTTTGGTTCAGGCTGCAGCATTGTAGCCAAAAGAGTTTTGAAATTATGCCATTTTAATTTGAGTTTAGAATTTGGCTATGGAGAGGATGTCGATTTTGGGATGCAACTAAGAAATTTAGGTCAGGATGTTTTGTTCTTACCTGAACCTAAAATTTTACATTTAAAAGCACCTGTAGGTGGATTTAGGACTAAAGCTGTTTTGAAATGGCAAAACGATTTGATACCGCCCAAACCATCACCTACAGTAATGTTGAGTCATATTTTACATAAAACAAAAGAACAAAACCTTGGATACAAAACCATTTTGTTTTTGAAATACTATAAACATCAAAAAATTAAGAATCCTATACGTTATCTTTTGTATTTTAGAAAACAATGGAAACAGAGTGTTTTTTGGGCGACTCAATTAAATAGCGAATCATGAAATTTTCATTAATTATATGTACTTACATGCGTCCGGAACCTTTGTTACGTTTGTTGCAATCGGTTCAGGAACAAAGCTTATATCCGGATGAAATTGTAATCATTGATGGTTCTTTAAATCAGGAAACAGAGGCTCTTTTAAAAAGGAATCCATTTCAAAACCTGAGTTATTTTTTAGTTTCAGAAGAAAACAGAGGTTTGACCAAGCAACGTAATTTTGGAATTTCCAAAGTGGCTGATGCTTCTGAAATTGTTTGTTTTTTGGATGATGATACGGTTTTAGAACCGGATTATTTTGAGCAATTAATTAAAACCTATACTGTTTATCCAAAAGCTTTAGGTGTGGGAGGTTATATCGATAACGAAATTCAATGGGAGTTTGTCGGGGATAGTTATCAGGCAAAAACACAGGATTTTTATTTTGACGGATGGCGAAGAAAGGAAAGTTCCCGATTTGTTTTAAGAAAAAAAATAGGTTTGGGTAGTGATTGCGCTCCTGGAGTGTCACCATTGTTTTCACATGGACGTAGTGTGGGTTTTCTACCACCAAGTAATAAAATATACGAAGTTGAAATGTTTATGGGAGGAGTTTCGTCTTTTCGAAAAAACATTTTTGATGACAATCAATTTTCAACTTATTTTGAAGGTTATGGTTTGTATGAAGACGCCGATTTTTGTTTGCGATTAGCTAAAAAGGGAAAATTATATTTAAATACAGCAGCACAACTAAATCATTATCATGAACCATCAGGAAGACCAAATCACTACCGTTACGGTAAAATGGTTGTTAGAAATGGCTGGTATGTTTGGAGGGTGAAAAATTCTAATCCATTAGTTGAGGATATGTTTAAGTGGCATGCTATTACATTGTTATTGATGGTTATTCGATTTTCAAATAGTTTTACCACAAAAAATAAAAAAGCGGCTTTCACGGAATCTTTAGGGCGTTTTGTGGGCTGGATCAGTTTGATAATTAATATTCCGAAATAATGATGAATTTATTTCAATTGATATATTCAGATTATACAAAGTATAAGAAGTATGGAGGAAATTTTATTTCTATACTTTTTTTTACTCAGGGTTTTTGGGCTGTATTTCAGTATCGTATTGCTCATTTTGTTTCCCTATTGAAATTCCCTGTTGTGAAAGATATACTTGGTGTTTTATGTTTAATTTGGCAAAAATGTATTGAGATATTAACAGGAATTTGCATTCCAGCTTCGGCAAAAATTGGGCATTCTTTTTATATTGGTCATTTCGGAGGTATTATAATTAATGCAAATGTTGTAATAGGGAATAATTGTAATATTTCACAGGGGGTTACAATTGGTGTCTCGGGTTTAAATGAGAATAGAGGAGTGCCTACAATTGGTAATAATGTGTATTTAGGTGCTAATTGTGTTGTTGCAGGGAATATTAGTGTAGGAAGTAATGTCGTTGTAAGTGCCTGCTCATTAGTTACCAGAGATGTAGAGCCAAATAGTGTTGTATCAGGAGTACCCGCTGTAAAAATTTCCTCCAAAGGTTCCAAAGGTTACATTTAGAATATGAAATTAATAGTATTTTCTTCTGCTCCAATTGTTAAAATTAACGACAGGCTTTTTATGTATAGTCCCTATGAAAAAGAAATGGAAATATGGGCTAAACATTCAGATGAAATTCAATTTTGTTGTCCGGTTTGGAATGAAGATAGAGGTTTGTTGTTATCGCAAATACAATTTTCAACTTTAGAAAATATTATTCTTTCAGAATTTAATGTCAAGAATTTTAAATCGGCTTTTTATTCAGTAAAAGTAATTTTGAAAAATATAATCATCATTTTCAAAGCCATGCAACAAGCTGATCATATTCATTTGCGTTGTCCGGGAAATATAGGTTTGTTGGCTTGTGTGGTTCAGATTTTATTTCCTTCTAAAACTAAAACTGCCAAATATGCCGGTAATTGGGATCCAAAGTCCAAACAACCCTTGAGTTATTGCCTGCAAAAATGGATTTTATCCAATACTTTTTTGACTAAAAAAATGAAGGTTTTGGTTTATGGGAAATGGCCCAATTCCTCTCCAAATATTCTGCCGTTTTTTACGGCTTCTTATTCTGAAAACGAAGAGAAAACAGCAATAAAATCAGTGAAACCAAATGGGGAAATACGAATGCTTTTTGTGGGAACTTTGGTCGGGGGGAAAAATCCATTGTATGCAGTACAGCTTTTGGAACAACTAAGACACAATAATCTTAATATCCATTTAGATATTTTTGGAGAGGGTCCACAGAGATCCCTTTTGCAGGATTATATTGAAATGCAAAAACTCAGTGATTGTGTCTTTTTACATGGAAATCAAAATCAGCAAGTACTTAAAAAAGCCTATCGGGAGAGTCATTTTGTTGTTTTAGCTTCTAAAAGTGAAGGTTGGCCAAAAGCCATTGCCGAAGGCATGTTTTGGGGTTGTGTCCCATTGGCAACTGCAGTTTCTTGTGTGTCTTATATGTTGGATTATGGAAATCGAGGTGTTTTGCTTCAAATGGATTTGAAACATGATTCTGATGTTGTTTATGAATTAATCAGGCAAGCTGTTATTTTTGAAGAAAAGAGTAAAGCTGCAATGGAGTGGTCTCGAAAATATACCATAGAATATTTTGGGACGGAGATTAAAAAACTTTTGCGATAATGAGAATTGTGCAACTAATTGATTCCTTAGACGCTGGTGGCGCTGAGCGTATGGCAGTAAATTATGCTAATGCGTTGTCGGTAGCAATTGAATTTTCGGGTTTGGTAGCAAGCCGAAAAGAAGGTGTTCTTATAAAGCAATTGGATGATAAAGTACATTATTTGTTTTTAAATAAAAAAAACACAGTCGATTTTATGGCGGTGTTGAAACTCCGTGAATATATTCTAAAGAATCAAATTCAATTGATTCACGCCCATAGTTCTTCTTTTTTTTTAGCGGTATTGGTTAAGATGACTTTGCCTAAGCTGAAAATCATTTGGCATGATCATTATGGGAATAGTGATTTTGTAATTAAACGGCCAAAGTATGCCTTGCAATTAGCGAGTTATCTTTTTAATGGAACAATTGCTGTAAATGAGATTTTGAAAGAATGGACACAAGAATATTTATATTCCCAAAACGGAATTTATTTGCCTAATTTTGTTGCTATTGATAAGGTAAAAGTGATTAAGACAAATTTGAAAGGAGAAGCTGGAAAACGAATCCTTTGTTTAGCCAATTTACGTCGGCAGAAAAATCATTTGATGTTAATTGAAGTAGCTTCTCAATTAAGGGGCTCCCATCCGGATTGGACTTTTCATTTAGTGGGAAAAGATTTTCAGGATAGTTATGCTCTCGAATTGAAAGCTGCAATTAAGGACAGAGGTTTGGAACAGCATGTTTATGTTTATGGTTCCTGTTTAGATGTAGCTAATGTTTTGGATCAAATAGAAATAGCTGTTTTGACTTCTGATTCAGAAGGTTTGCCTTTAGCAGTTTTAGAGTATGGTTTATTAAAAAAAGCAGTTATTACAACCGATGTAGGTCAATTGAGTGCTATTATAGAAAATAACAAAAATGGTTTTTTGGTGCCTTCAAATAATATCGATTTATTCTATTCCGGTTTAGTTCAGTTGATTGAAAATAAAACACTACGGAATGATTTTGCAGGCTTATTACACCAAAAAGTAAACTCAAGATTTTCTGCTCCTGTTATTATAAAAAAATATATTTATTGGATTCAAACAACTATTGTACATGGATAAATCTGAAATCGATTATATAAAACTTATTGCCATTCATACAGGTATAGCATTTGTCCTTTTTTTTGTTCCTTTTCTATCTAAGATTTATGCTGTTTTGATTGTTGTTTTAGGTACTTATTATGTAATCAATAAAAACAATAAGAATAATGAGGTTTTGTATGTTTCGGCATATCTTGTAGGCGCGGAAGTTTTTATTAGAATGACAGGTGGGAGTTTGAATAATGAATATGTGAAAACTGTTGTTTCAATGCTGATGTTGCTGGGTTTTGTTTTGAGTGGTTTTTCTAAAAACAGTATTATTTATTGGTTTTATTTTTTATTGTTGATTCCTGGAGTTTTGCTTACAATGAGTAATCCAAATCTTGATGTGGAAATAAGAAAGGTGATAACTTTTAATATTTCTGGGCCTGTTTGTTTAGGTTTAACTGCCATGTATTGTTATCAACGACAGCTTACATTACGACAAATGCAAAATGTAATTGTACTTTTAGGTTTGCCGATTATTGCTACTTTGACTTATTTGGTATTGTACAATCCTACGGTTCGTGATGTAGTTACAGGAACGCAGTCTAATTTTACAACTTCAGGTGGTTTTGGTCCTAATCAAGTTGCAACTGCCCTTGGACTAGGTATGTTTGTGTTTTTTTGTCAGATGGTTTTTATTTCTAAAACAAAGAAAATGATTCTGTTGAATCTTTTTTTGTTCGTATTTTGTAGTTACCGAGCAATTGTAACTTTTTCAAGGGGAGGGGTAATTACGGGATTTGCAATGATTCTTGCGTTGTTATTCGTTGCTTATTTGTTCTCGAATAGTAGGGGAAAAAGAAAATTAAAGTGGATTGTTATTTTAAGTAGTGTTTTGGCGATTAGCGTTTGGTCTTATAGTGTTTTTCAAACCAGTGGTTTGATTTCTAAAAGATATGCTAATCAGGATGTTAAAGGTCGTATGAAAAATGATCGTTTGGGTGGACGCGAACAAATAATTGGAACCGAATTAGAACTTTTTAAAGAAAATCCGGTTATGGGAGTGGGTATTGGAATGGGGAAATCGTTTAGGGAACAAATGCTAGGACAAGAGGCTGCTTCACATAATGAAATTACAAGGTTATTGGCCGAACATGGAATGTTTGGTGTTTTAATTCTGCTTATTCTTTTTGTTACACCGTTAATTTTGTATCTAATTAATTATCAAAATATTTATTTCTTTTCTTTTTATATTTTTTGGCTTCTCACTATTAATCATGCAGCGATGCGAATTGCAGCTCCGGCATTTGTATATGCTTTAACTTTACTAAGAATTCATATTGAACCTTTTTTGGGAGAAAAGAAAATACATACAATAATGGAGGGTTGACAGCTTTTTTAACAGAATTTTGGGCTTTTAAAAGATTAAATTTTGCTGATAAACAATTGTTTTTAATCTTTGAAACGAATTAAATTATAAATATTCCAAAACGGATATTTTAGTAATTAAGAAAATGCCAAAAAACAAAATTCACTTTGAAATATCTGAGAGAAAACTCATGTTGCATCTAATTGATGTTATCAGTATTGTTTTGGCATTGTATGTAGTTGGTCATTTTTTTAATTTAGAATATTTGAAATCTGCAGTTTCAAATGCAGTGCATCTAATTGTGCTGATTCTTTATTTAAAGCTCATAGGAACTGTTTTTGAATTATATAATTTACAGGTTTCCAGCAATGAATTTTTAATTGGAAGAAGTGCCATATTAACGGTAACTACTACCGTTTTGGCCTATTTTTTGACCCCGATATATTCACCAGTTTTACCGTCCAATAGGCTTCAGATTATAACTTTCTTAGTAGTTGTATTTTTTGCATTGGTTATGTGGAGAGTGTTTTATGTGCGCTTTTTAGCATCAAAACGTTTTCATCAAAATGCCCTGTTGATTTGTGATGAAGAGCAACTAACCGAATTAGTTTCAGGTATTGAAACAATTGATCCGCATTATAAAATTGTGGGTTATTTAAGTAATTTAAAGTCTTTATCGCTAGAAAATAGTTCGAATGCTCCATTAAAAAAAATATCCTTAGAGGAAATAGATGCTTTTGTAGCCAAACATCAGATAACTGAAATTGTAGTAGCGCGCCAGGAAAAAGAAAATATTACGGCCGAATTGTACCAACAACTCTTGAAATTTCTAAAATCGGGTAAAGTAATTCGTGAATATACGCAGTTGTATGAGTCGAAAACACAGCGAATACCTGTACAGCATGTAGAACGAGATTTTTATCTTTTTTTTCCCTTTAGCCGAAGTAATCAAAATCGTTTGTATTTAACGATAGTTAGAATAGCTGAAATCATTATTTCTATAATAGGTCTATTGGTAACATTGTTGCTGATACCCTTTATTTTTGTAATGAATGTAATGGCAAATAAAGGTAGTTTGTTTTATTCACAGGAACGGGTAGGTAAAGACGGAGCAATTTTTAGGATTTTGAAATTTCGCACGATGATTGAGAATGCCGAATCTAAAAATGCTGTATTTGCCACACCTAATGACAATCGAATTACGGCTTTTGGTCGATTCATGCGTAAAACCCGAATAGACGAATTTCCTCAGTTTTTGAATATTTTAAAAGGTGAAATGGCTGTTATTGGTCCGCGTCCTGAAAGGCCATACTTTGTTGAAGAAATTGTGAAAATCATGCCTTTTTATGCCACCCGACATATCATTAAACCGGGACTTACCGGTTGGGCTCAGGTGAATTATTCCTATGGCGAAAGTATTGATGACAGTTTGATTAAATTACAATATGATTTGTATTATATCAAGCATAGGAGTTTTTATCTTGATTTTAATATCACTTTAAAAACCATAACTACTATTTTGTTTTACCGAGGCCAATAGTTTTTAAATGATAATTGGGATTGTTTTTTTGTTTTTTAACGCTATTTGAATTAGGAAATAAATGGATGTGAATAGCAATGGTAATACGATCAATAAATGGGCTTTGTTGAAAAGGATGACCAAGTAAATCAATAACGAAAAGAGATTTAATACGGCTAATCGATACGTCCAAAGACTGTTTTTTCTTGTATAAAAGAATAGTAAAACAAGTAGAAATGGGTTGAATAATAGCACGTTGTAATTGTTGGCTAATTCTAAATGATTGGAATAAAATCCCATGAAAATAAAGAATAAACCCAGTACACCCATTAGTGAAAAGTAAAAATAGTGAATTCTCTTTTTGTTCCAAATAACGATTAAAGCCAAAACAATCAAATAAGAATAAAGGTTGTTCCACCAGGAAACAGGATGGGATTCTTCAAAATGGAGCAGGTTTTGGTTTTTTGGTGCCAAAGGTTGATTGTTGTATTGAATTAGTGCTAAACTTTTTTGCAATTCCAGTGGTAAAAATAGTTGGGTTCCTAAAGCATCCACTTTTGAACCGAAAATGATACTTGTTCCCAGTTTTTCAAAGAAATGGTGCTCAAAATAGGGGTATAAGATACTTCTATAACTTAAATCAGTATCCGTTTTTTTGGTAATAATAGTACTTCCTAAACTTTTATTGATAATATCTACTACCATCGACGTACAGTTTTTGTCGATGAATTTATACGTATAATGACTATCTCCGGATGCTAAAGAGGTGTTTAAATTTTCAAAAAGCTTTTGTTTGTAATGCAGCGGAATTTGAAGTTCCTGTTCATCAACCGAACGGTTTTCATAAGTGTATTGACTGATGAAATCGGTATAGCGATTAACAACGGCAAAATACTGTAAATCACCTTTGGCAAACTTGGGTACGAAATTAGGCGTGTTAAAGTCAAATGCGCCATAATTGTAAACTGCATCAACAAAATTGACGTCATCCTTAATTCTAATGGCAGTATGCCCAAAAAGGGAATAGGATTCATTTCCTAAACCACAAGTAATCACACTCACTTTGGCTTCTTTGGATAATTGGATGTTTTGAGCCCAAAACGAATTGAAAAAACTAAGGAAAAATAAAATAAAAAGCTGGTTTTTTAATTTTAAAATAGTTGTCATGGCATTGATTTTTAACTAATTAACCTATATTAGTTTGTAAATATTGATGTTTTGACTTTGAAAATACACACCCCTGGCCCCTCTCGAGAGGGGAATTCGCCCTGAATATAGAGGTGAATTCACTACTTGAGCAGGCTAAGGAGTTGTGATTTCTGTAAAAATAAGTCATTCAGTTTATTGAATTGTAATTTAGATAACTCAATTTGTTTTTCAAAAGTATTATTTTTTAGCGAGCTAATTTCTTTCCGGATTTAAATAAATGGTCAAATAATTTTCTGTTGATAATCTGTTTTGCATAAAGTACAGGCATTCATTAATTATATTAAATTTGTAACTATTCTTAAAAAGCCCAAGTCAAATGAATATCAAGAAGCATATCCCTAACACTATAACGTTACTTAATCTTTTTTGTGGTTGTATTGCCATGGTTCTTGTAAGTAAACAGGATTTTGAAATGGCTTTTTTCTTCGTGTCTTTGGGGATTTTCTTTGATTTTTTCGACGGTTTTTTTGCTCGTTTGTTCAAAGTTACAGGCGAATTAGGCTTGCAATTGGATTCACTTGCAGATATGGTAACTAGCGGAGTAGTTCCCGGTTATGTGATGTATTTTTTGTTAGCTAATAGTCAGCATGAAATTACTGCTTGCCCATATTTTCCATTTTTAGGATTTGTAATTACTTTGGGTTCTTGTTATCGATTGGCTTTTTTTAATATTGATACCCGTCAGTCAGATTCTTTTATTGGTTTGCCTACTCCGGCGAATTCTTTATTTATGTTGAGTTTGCCATTGGTGATAAAATATTCCGATTCTTTAGTTGCTTTCGAAATGTTGACTAGCCAATGGGTTTTAGTGCTAATTACTGCTTTTAGCGCTTTTATCTTAAATGCCGAAATTCCCCTTTTTTCATTAAAAATTAAGAAGTTTACCCTTAAAGATAATTTACTTCAAATTGGTTTTATAGTGCTTGCTGTTTTGTTGGTTTTGTTTTTTCATTATGGCGGAGTTCCTTTGGTGATTATCAGCTATGTGTTTTTGTCGGTTTTGAATAATAAGTTCGCATTAGATGGCAAAACAAAATAATCGAAGGAGAACCACCACTTCCCGAAAACCTAAAAAAAAGCCGAGTGTTCTTAAAATAAAGCTTGTTAAGATAGGACTTGTAGCGGTGAGTATAATGCTTTTTTTAGGAGTTGTTTATCATTATCGAAATGGTTTGGCCTATTATTTCAGTTTTAAAACAGATAAGGTTTTAGATAAAAATGCGAAAGAAAAACAGCTTTCGGATGTTCGAAATTATCAGGTTTTAGAAAAGAATGAAGGTAAAGCAATAGGGATTGATGTTTCAGAATATCAGGATGAAATTGATTGGAGCGAAGTAGAAACCTTAGATGATTATGAATTGTCTTTTGTTTTTGTAAGAGCAACCGTTGGAAACGATCGATTAGATAAACGATTTGAAGAGAATTGGTTTCAAACTAAAGAAAATAAGCTCATCCGTGGAGCCTATCATTATTACCGTCCTAACGAAAATTCGTTGGAACAAGCGGAACTTTTTATTAAAACAGTTCGTTTAGAAAAGGGAGATTTACCACCGGTTTTAGATATTGAAAAACTGCCAGAAAATCAATCGATGGAACGATTAAAAGTAGGTTTAAAACGTTGGTTGGTTATGGTTGAGGCACATTACAAGGTAAAACCAATTATTTATACCAGTGAGCGTTATTATGATGATTTTCTAAAAAAAGAATTCTCTGATTATTTGTTTTGGATAGCCAATTATAATTTTTACCGAGAAAAGATTGAAGAAGATTGGCTTTTTTGGCAATTTACCGAAAAAGCTTCTGTATCAGGAATTAAAGGTAATGTAGATGTGAATATCTTTAATGGTGATTTAGAGCAATTGCAGTTTATTACGAAGGAGTAGTTTAGAAGTTATCAGTGTTCAGTTCCGATAGCTATCGGAATTAGTGATCAGTTCATTCTGTTTACTGAATACTAAAAACGGATTACACGATAGTTTTTTTATAACTCTAGTTTTTTCTTAGTATTGTAAATGTAACAAATAGAAAAAAAAGTAACATCCCTATAAAAAATAATACTGATTTTCTGTTGGCAAAATTAACAGTCCAACCCATCCATTCTTTTTTCTTAGGAGGAAAAAAACGTTTGTCTTTTGGATTGAAATAAAACATTCCCCAAATCCAATTGTTAGGATCTTTTGACCATTTTTCTAAGGTTTCTTTACTTGGGTTGTTTGGGTCTTCCATTTTTATAGATTTAATTTTAAAACTGATTACTCAAAAACTGATTACTGACCACTCATTTTAAAACTCCAGTTTCTTCTTTCTTAATTCGAAATTTTGTCCCAAATAAACTCTTCTAACCATTTCGTCTTCCACAAGTTCTTCCGGTTTTCCGGCTTTTAGAATTCCTCCTTCAAACATCAGGTAGGTTTTGTCGGTAATAGCCAGCGTTTCCTGAACGTTATGGTCGGTAATTAAGATTCCGATGTTTTTGTTTTTCAACTGTGCAACAATTCTTTGAATATCTTCAACAGCTACGGGGTCAACTCCGGCAAATGGTTCATCTAGTAAGATGAATTTTGGGTCGGTAGCCAGGCAGCGGGCAATTTCAGTACGGCGACGTTCTCCTCCGGATAATAGGTCTCCGCGGTTAGTACGGATGTGTTCTAAGCTAAATTCGGCAATTAAACTTTCCATTTTAGCAATTTGAGCTTCTTTGGAAAGGTTTGTCAATTGTAAAACACTTAAAATATTGTCTTCGATACTTAATTTTCTAAAAACAGAAGCTTCCTGTGCCAGATATCCAATTCCCTGTTGCGCTCGTTTGTACATTGGGAAATGCGTGATATCGGTATCATCAAGGTGGATGCTTCCGGCATTTGGTTTTACTAATCCAACAATCATATAAAAAGAAGTGGTTTTTCCGGCTCCATTAGGACCTAATAAACCTACGATTTCACCTTGATTTACTTCAACTGAAATCCCTTTTACTACACTTCTTCCTTTGTATGTTTTTATTAAATTATCAGCTCTTAAAATCATCTGGCGTATTGATTTTTAATTTTTTATTGATTGGATTATTTTGGCAAATTAACGAATTACCCAATAAACAAATAGTTAGATTAACAATTTATTATTCTTTTTCTTTTTCCTTTTTGGCAACAAAAACGGAAATGAAAATACTTGCTTCGTATATTAAAAGCATTGGTATGGCTACAATGGTCTGACTCACTACATCTGGAGGTGTAACAATAGCTGCAATGATTAATACAAGAACAATCGCGTATTTTCGGTAAGTTCTTAGGAAATTAGGGGTAACAAGTCCTAGTTTGCTAAGGAAATAAATGATTATAGGTAATTCAAAAAATAAACCACTGGCAATAATGGAGGTTTTTACCATTCCGATATAAGAATCTAAGGTAAATTGATTCAGGACAGTAGGGCTAATGGTAAAAGTAGCTACGAAATTTACTGACATCGGAATTACTACAAAATACCCAAATACAACCCCTAAAAAGAATAATAAAGAAGAAAAGAAGATGAATATTTTGGCATTCTTTTTTTCGTTGTCATAAAGTGCCGGGCTAATGAATTTCCATACTTCCCATAAAATGTAAGGGAAACTCAGTACGAATCCAAAAAGAATACACATCCAAATAAAAACATTTACCTGGCCTTCCATTTCGGTATTTTGAATGATAAAGGGCATTTCGGTAATGCATATGCTTTCGGCAAAACCTAAAGAATGTGATAATTCACAAAAATATACATAGGTAAAAAAACTAGGTCTTGTAGGTCCGAAAACAACGGTATCAAATAAATAATCACTAAAAAGATAAGCGATAAAAGCCATAATGATTACGGCAATTGTGCTTCTAACTAATAGCCATCTTAAGTCTTCAAGATGGTCTAAAAACGACATTTCGTTTATATTTTTTTTTGCCATTATAGGATTCCTTCTTTAAGTATGTCGTGTAGGTGCAAAACTCCTTTGTATTCGTTGTTGTCAATAACAATAAGTTGTGTAATGGAGTGGTTTTCTAAAATTTGCAAAGCATCAATTGCCATCGTTTCTGATGGTATCGATTTTGGATTTTTAGACATGATGTCTTTGGCAGTTAAATCGGTAAAAGTATCTCTGTCGTTTAACATTCTACGGATATCACCATCAGTAATAATTCCAATAACCTGATTGTTTTCTACTACAGCGGTTACTCCCAGTCTTTTTTCTGAAATTTCAAAAATTACTTTCTTAACCGGAGTGTCAGGGGAAACAATTGGTTTTTGATTGTGCTCAATTAAATCTTTTACTTTGAGTAATAGTTTTTTGCCCAGAGCGCCACCCGGATGGTATTTGGCAAAGTCTTCAGGCTTAAAATCACGCATTTCCATTAAACAAACCGCTAATGCATCTCCCATTACTAACTGAGCTGTAGTGCTGTTAGTAGGTGCCAGATTGATAGGACAGGCTTCCATATCGACCGTGGTGTTTAATACGTAATCAGAACCTTTTGCTAGTGCTGAACTTGTGTTTCCGCTAATGCCAATTAATGGATTTCCATCTCTTTTTAATAAAGGGATAAGTGCTTTGATTTCGGGGCTATTTCCGCTTTTAGAAATGCAAATGATGACATCATTTTTCTGAATCATTCCTAAATCACCATGAATGGCTTCGGCAGCATGAAGAAACATTGATGGAGTACCGGTAGAGTTGAATGTGGCTACCATTTTTTGTCCGATAATGGCACTTTTTCCTATTCCGGTTACCACTAAGCGACCTTTGGATTGAAAGATAATTTCTACAGCTTTGAAAAAATTTTCATCCAAATAATCGACTAATTTTACAATTGCTTCACTTTCAGATAATATGGTTTTTTTGGCAATGGCCAATATGTTTTCTTTGGATATCAAAACAGAATGTTTAAAATTTGTGTGTGAAAAAGAAATTTGTATCTTTATGTGATGCAAATTTATACAAATTACCAGATAATAAAGAATGAATTCAAACGAAATTGATATCCATAAAGAATTAAAGAAATATTTCGGCTTTAGTCAATTTAAAGGATTACAAGAGCAAGTGATTACAAGCTTGATGAAGAAGCAAAACACTTTTGTAATCATGCCGACAGGTGGGGGAAAATCCTTGTGTTATCAACTACCTGCTTTGATTCAGGAAGGGACTGCGGTAGTAGTTTCTCCTTTAATTGCCTTAATGAAAAATCAGGTTGATGCGATACGAAGTTTGTCTTCTGAAAACGGCATCGCTCATGTTTTAAATTCTTCCCTAACCAAGACAGAAACAGCTCAGGTTAAAACGGATATTACTTCTGGGTTGACAAAATTGTTGTATGTGGCACCGGAATCTTTGACAAAAGAAGAGAATGTGGCTTTTTTAAAGAGTGTGCCTATTTCTTTTGTGGCAATCGATGAAGCGCACTGTATTTCGGAATGGGGGCATGATTTTAGACCTGAATACCGAAATCTAAAAAATATTATCAAACAAATAGGTGATGTGCCTGTTATAGGGCTTACGGCTACTGCTACTCCGAAAGTACAGGAAGATATTCTGAAGAATTTGGATATGTCTAATGCGGTAACATTCAAAGCTTCGTTCAACAGGCCTAATTTATTTTACGAAGTACGTACGAAAACTAAAAATGTTGAATCAGATATTATTCGTTTTATACGTCAGCACAAAGGGAAGTCAGGTGTTATCTATTGTTTGAGCCGAAAAAAAGTGGAGGCTATTGCCGAGGTTTTAAAGGTGAACGGCATTAGTGCGGTTCCTTATCATGCCGGATTGGATGCTAAAACCAGAGCGAAACATCAGGATATGTTTTTGATGGAAGATGTGGAAGTAGTAGTGGCAACAATTGCTTTCGGAATGGGGATCGATAAACCGGATGTGCGTTTTGTAATTCATCATGATATCCCTAAATCTTTAGAAAGTTATTATCAGGAAACAGGACGTGCCGGTCGTGATGGTGGCGAAGGTCATTGTTTAGCTTATTACTCCTATAAAGATGTAGAAAAGCTAGAAAAATTCATGTCGGGAAAACCGGTTGCTGAGCAGGAAATTGGTTTTGCTTTACTCCAAGAAGTGGTGGCTTATGCCGAAACTTCTATGTCAAGAAGAAAATTTTTATTGCATTATTTTGGAGAGGAATTTGACAGCGAGACTGGCGAAGGTGCTGATATGGATGACAATGTTAGAAATCCAAAAACCAAAGTAGAAGCCAAAAATGAAGTGGTGAAACTATTGGAAGTGGTTCGTGATACCAAACATTTATATAAGTCTAAAGAAATTGTATTTACATTGATTGGGCGTGTAAATGCTGTTATCAAAGCACATCGTACTGATTCTCAATCTTTCTTTGGTAGTGGTTCTGGGCATGATGAGAAATACTGGATGGCTTTATTGAGGCAGGTTTTAGTAGAAGGCTATTTGTCAAAAGATATTGAAACTTACGGTATTGTGAAAATTACTCAAAAAGGTTTGGATTTTATTGCTAAGCCTGAATCTTTTATGATGTCTGAAGATCATGAATACAGTGAAGCTGATGATGAAACGGTAGTTGCAGCCTCTAAGTCAGGAGGAACAGCTGATGAAGCTTTAATGGAAATGCTGCGCGATTTGCGTAAAAAAGTGGCAAAAAAACTGGGTGTTCCGCCATTTGTAGTTTTTCAGGAACCTTCGTTAGAAGATATGGCTCTAAAGTATCCTATTTCTCAATCAGAATTGATTAATATTCATGGGGTTGGTGAAGGAAAGGCTAAAAAATACGGAGCTGAATTTATTGCTTTAATTAACAGGTATGTTGAAGATAATGATATTATTAGACCAGATGATTTAGTGGTGAAATCTACCGGAACTAATTCGGCTAATAAGTTGTATATTATTCAAAATATTGACAGGAAATTACCTTTGGATGATATCGCTAAAGCAAAAGGTTTGTCTATGGATGCTTTGATTAAAGAAATGGAGCAGATTGTATATTCCGGTACAAAGTTGAATATCAAATATTGGATTGATGATATGCTTGATGAAGATCAGCAGGAAGAAATTCATGATTATTTTATGGAATCCAAAACGGATAAAATCGAAGAAGCTTTGAAAGAATTTGATGGCGATTACGATATCGACGAATTGCGTTTGATGCGTATCAAATTTATCAGCGAAGTAGCTAATTAAAGTGATAAATCACAATCCCGATAGCTATCGGGATAAATTCCAAATTCCAAGCTTTTATCGGCACATTCAGAAGTAATCTATCTTTTGAATAAAAATTAAAGAAAATGACCGATTTTAGATATCCATTATCGGTCATTTTTGCTTTTTGAGATTTTTCAAGATATAGTTTCGGCTAAAAAACA